>JACQFU010000586.1 GCA_016199905.1 Candidatus Wallbacteria bacterium | reverse complement strand
GGCAGAAGGAGCTCGAGGAGAAGACATCCAAGGTGATGCAGGATCTGGAGAAGCTGGGCAAGGAAGCCGAGAAGAGCGCCCCCGAGGCAGCCAAGGAGATCCAGCAAGCGCTCGAGAAGGCAAAGCAGGACAAGCTCCCAGAGGACGTCTCGGCTGCGCGCCAGGCGCTGGAGAAGAAGGATGCCCAGTCCGCCCTGCAGCGCCAGAAGCAAGCCTTCGCCAAAATGAAGTCGATGCAAGACTCCCTCAACCAGACACAGGCGGGAATGAAGAAGAAGCAGATCTCCATCAACCTGGCGAAGCTGCTCTTGCTGACGCGGTTCGGTCTCGACATCTCACACGTGCAGGAGACTCTGGTGGCCAGCGCGGCAAGCGACGACTCGGGCGATGTGCGCGAGATGGCGCGAGCACTGGCCGAACGGCAGGGTCGCGTCCACCACGGGCTGGAATCGTTCGAGCGCGACTTCAACGACCTGATCAGCGACGAGGTCCTCTTCAAGAGCGCTTTCGTCAGCGCCGTGAGCGAGATGATGGACAGCGCCGGCGAGGCCGTCGACGCCTTCGAGGCGACCCACGTTCACAGCGGACGCCAGCTGGCCGGGCAGAACCTGGAGAAGCTCAACCGCGTGGTGGCCAAACTGATCGAGGTCGTGCAGCAGTTGATGAATCAGAAGCAGTCGGCCTCGATGGAGGGGTTCTTCGATCAGCTCCAGAAGCTCATCGAACAGCAACAGAAGATCAACGACCAGGCCGAACGCTTGCGACAGGAGCCTTCGACCAACCCGATGTTGCAACAGATGATGCAGCGCATGGCCGCCGAGCAATCGATGGTGCGACAGGCGATGGAGCAGCTGGCCAAGAAGTACAAGGAAGCCAAGGACGTCGTCGGCGACATGGAGGGCGTGGCGCAGGAGATGAAAGAAGTCGAGGAGGCCCTCAAGAAGTTCGACAACTCCGACCAGACGAGGCAGAAGCAGAAGCAGATCCTCTATCGGATGCTGGAGGCCGACAAGTCGATCCACAAGCAGGGCGAGTCGAAGAAGCGGGAGTCGAAGGTGGCTCGCGATTACGCTCCGACCCAGGTCGACCCCGTGGAGCAGGAGTTGACGGAAGTGCGCCAGAAGCTGTTCAACAACTTGAGCCGCGAGAGCTATCCCGTGGAGCATCGGGATCTGGTCGAGAAGTACTTGCGGTCGATCGCGCAATGAACGCCCCGGCCGGGGGAGGGGACCACCCCGTGTTCACCATCGGACACTCCACGCGAACGTTCGACGAGTTGATCGGCGTGCTCCAACAGCACGGGATCACGATGCTCGTGGACGTGCGTTCGCGGCCGCACAACCCCTTCTTGCCCCAGTTCAATCGCGACCGGATGAAGATGGGCCTTCTCGACCGCGGCGTCGTATACACATACCTGGGCGACCGGCTCGGGAGGCAACCTGGCGGCACACCTATCGCGCACCGGCCGTCCTTCGACTTCATGAAGATCGAGACGAGCGGGGCCTTCCAGGCCGGCGTCGAGTGGCTCTGCACGGAAGCTCGCAACTCCCGGCTCTGCCTGTTTTGCGGCGAAGCGGAGCCCGGACCTTGCCACCGCAGCTTCCTCATAGGTCAGAACTTGGTGAAGCGAGGGTTTCGAGTCCTGCACATCTTGCCGGATGGCAAGCTGGAGGAGGCCACGCCGGACCTGTTCCACTTGCCCGGGGGGACAGATGGGAACAATCCTGCTTGTTGACAACCACGCCGGTTTTAGGCACTCCGTGCTCCGGTACCTGACTCTGGGAGGGTTCAGCGTGGTGGACGCCGAGTCGGGACCTGAGGCGCTGGCGATCCTGGGCTCCCGGTCCGACGTTTCGCTGCTGGTGACGGACCTGAACATGCCCGAGATGAACGGGCTCGAGTTGATCGCTCGCGTCAAGGCCGATCCGCGCTGGAAAGCACTGCCGATCCTGGTTCTGTCGGTGACGGGCAGCCCGGAGATTCAGGCTGCCGTCCTGGAACAGGGCGCGGTCGGATTCATGCAGAAGCCCTTTTCTCTACCGGAGTTCCTGGAACGCGTCCAGGCCTTCCTTTGACGGCGCCAGCCCCAAGCGCGAGCTCAGAATGGCGGGACGAAACTGAACCCGCCTGCTCGCGTCACGATGAGCGGAAGCTGAAAAACGGGGTTCGGCGAGCCGTCGGAGACGGCAGTGACTTGAAGTTGACCCAGCTCGACGCGGCGCGTGAAGGGATTGGTCGCCTGCACCTGGATGTTGAAGGTGCGCCCGACCGGGACACCCGGGATCTGGAAAGTGCCGTTGAGCAGCGGGAAAGCGCGGCCCAGTTCCAGCACGACCGCCTGATCGAATCCGAGGCCTGACGGTAGAGTACCGTCGGAAAGCACGACCTGCCCCGCAAGCGTGGTGGTCACGGGATCGATGGGAACGGGACCTGGCAAAGTGCGCGCCCCAGCGCGGGGAGCGATGACGTTTGCGACAGTTGCGACCCGCGCTCCATTGAGCACGAAAAGAAGTGTGAAGTTGCGAACCCGGGTGCTCGTGCTTGCGGGAACGGAGACCTCGAAGTTGCCGGAGGTGTCGACCACACGGCCCGAAGCCTGGTTTGGGTCGACGTTGGCGACCAACACGCGCACCTGCGTGATCTCCTCCAGGGGAATGCCGAACCCCAGCCGCACCTGCCCGGTCAGCAGGGCCTTGGCAGGTTGCAGGCGGAAGAAAACGTTGGTATTCGAGTTGGGGGCCAGCGTTACGAGGCTCTCCTGGGCCGCGAAGCCGTCGGCCTGGACGATGGCGCGTACGGGCGCCAGCCCGCCGTTCGGGTCGGCGGTGGGAGGCACCTGCAAGACGTAGCGGCCTCCGGGGCCGGGGCCGTTGGCGGCAGAGGGCCCCACAATGACGCTCGCGTCCTCGACGGGCTCGCCGGTGACGGAGTCGGCAACCTGGACGGTCACCGTGCCTCCAAAGGCCGCCGCGTCCGGAACGAGTCGAACGCTGCCGACCGTAGAGACCCTTCCCGGCTCGACGAAGGCGCGTACCTGGCTTCCCAGCGCCGTGCGGTTCTGCGGATCGCCCTGCTGCGTGGTGATGGTGCGGAAACCGTACTTGCTGAAGCCGAGCGTATAGGTTCCGACGTAAAGGTCGCCAAGGAAAAAGTTGCCCATTTCGTCGGTGACGGCGCTTCGAATGATGGGCGGGGCTTCCTCGCGCACGGCCACCACGCTGACGCCGCCCAGCGGCTCGCCCCCGGAGGCGTACGCTACGCCCTGGATGGCACCGTTGGAAACTCCCGACCCGGCCAGCGCCGCCGGCGCGCCGGCCAGCGACCAGACCAGGAAGACCAGGACACCCATACGGAACGCGCGAGCCATGCCAGCCTCCTTGCAATTTCGCGGAAGTATGCGGACCCGCGGGCCGCATGGCAAGGGGGGAGGATGAGAAAGGCTAACTTGGCCCCGTGGTTCCCTCGCCCGGGTCGGAGTTCCCGGCGTCCTTCGTGACGCGCTGCTTGACGTCCTTGTAGCTGGCGTCCCGCTGATAGATGTGGCGAAACAGCATCGTCGCGGTGTCGTTGTAGCTGGATTCTTCGCAGGCGCGGGCCAGGCGGTAGACCTCTTCAACTGTCAGCGTGGTCAGCGGAAGGGCATTGAGCTGTTGCAGCGCCTTGGCCTTTCGCTCCATCTTCACCAGGCAGAGCGTGGAGTAATAGGCGCCCGTGATGGCGCGTTCCCCGGGTTCGAGCGCTACGCGCTGAAACTGCTCCAGCGCTTTCTCGAAGCGGCTCTTCTGAAACTGCGCGAGCCCCATCTTGAACGGATCGTCAGCGAGCACCGGCATCCGACGGGTCAGCCCCAGCTTGAAGAAGGCCCGGCTGTAGGCGACGAATCGCGGCAACAACAGCACCAGAGCCGAGCCGACGGCGATCAGGCCGACGCCAGTCAGGATGATCGCTTTCCAGTCCGATGCCCGGCCGTGAATCGGCCGCGATTCCTCTGCAACCGGAGCTGCTTGGATGCCTCCCGGCTTCTTTCCGCTCCCCGTGGAGGCGTCGTCCTCCGTGCCGGCGGACCACTCTCCGCCGCCGCCCCCACCGCCACCACCACCTCCTGCTGCTGCTGCTGCT
>JACQFU010000585.1 GCA_016199905.1 Candidatus Wallbacteria bacterium | reverse complement strand
CTTCGAGTTCATCTTCACGCCAAAACACGGTTCGTGGCTAAATCTCATCGAATCGTTCTTCGGCAAGATGGCAAAATCGATGCTGCGTGGCATCAGGGTCAAATCGAAGCAAGAACTGAAGGACCGCATAATGCAGTACTTGGCGGAGTTGAACGCAGCCCCTGTGGTTTTCCGATGGGGACGCCAGAAGAGCGTGGATTTGGAAACTCGCCATGACGTATTGTAATGTTATTTACAAAACGCTCTACTAGCTGTGGACGATAGCTCGGTGAGCGGCCGATCCATGCCCACATCGTATCCATGAAGCGTAACGGCCGTGAGATCGCCTCGCAGTTCCGCGAAAGGGTTCCCAGTGTCGGCATCCCAGACTGTAGAACTCGTAATGCCGCCGGTACCGCTCGTAGGCCTGTCATGCGCATGTTACGGGTCGGGCTACAGCGTGGGACGGACTTCTCATGGGTCTATGGATCAGACCTCGCACCAGGGTGGCTATCCGACGCCAACAGAAGTCAGTGACAATAGAGGATCTCTGCACTGGTGAGTTCACTCGCCATTTCGCCGTTTGGAGTCCATCCGAAGGTGGTGATTTCGGACTGGCCGGGTCCGCTGACACTCAATAGCTGGTCCGCGTCATCGACCGCGTAGGTGGCAACACCGCCCGCCGTCGTGAGGCTGCTCCTGTTGCCCGATTTGTCGTAAGCGAACTCTTCGAACGTGCTGTCCGGGTACTGGGCCCTCGTCAGCTGGTCGAGCCAGTCGTATTGGTAAGCGTGCGTGCCCTCATCGTCGATGCGCTGGGTGATGTTGCCGCGAGCGTCATAGGTGAGATCTTCGGCAAACACGGGGTTCTGGCCGGGGGCCTGATAGCTCAGTTGTGTCAACCGCCCGTTCGTGTCATATTGGTAGCTGCAGACGATGCCATTGGGGTAGGTCAAGGTCGTCTTCTGCCCCGCGGCATTGTAGGAGTAGGCGACGTCGCCCATGCTCGCGTGGTGGATCGCGTTGAGCCTGTTCCGGCTGTCCCACTCGTAGGTGGCCGTGGAGTTGGGGATGCCGTCGACGCTCATCCACGTCCGGTTCCCCGCCGCGTCCCAACCCTGCCTCTGGATCTTCTGGAGGTGGGCGTGATTGATCGCCGTGATCCGGTTCAAGGCGTCGAAGTCTTGCTCGATGTCGACGTTCGTATCCGTCACGCGCGTCATGTTGCCGACGCTGTCGTAGGTCATCCTCGCGACGTTCTCGAGGCTTGCGTCGGCGCGGATGTACCTGGCCTCCGTCACACGCCCCAGTGGGTCGTGGTCGTACTGAACTAAGACACCCGATGCAAGTTGTCCCGCACATGACGCGGAATGCCGTTTCCAGCCTGGAGTTTCGGGGCGTGACGATGCCTCATGACGCGCTGCGTCAATGGCCGAGCCCCGGATCCGCGAGTCTGAGCCTGCAGAAGTCCGCCTGGATGCCGCCGCGCCCTGGCTCGTGCAGGTGCCAGCGCCGCCGGCGAAGGGGCCGCGGGCAGCACCCTGCGGGGCGGTCTGGGGGGCCGCCGGCCGGCTCTTCTTTTTCGCTGCCTCTGTCTGCATATCTGCCATTCTAGCGGCGAAAGGAGAAAGCCGCACGCCCTGACGGCTGGTGGGTCGTTCTTGGCCGGGTGCGCTCAGGCCGGCTGAGACGGGGCGCTCGAGCGGAACGGGAGGTAGTCGATGAAGTCGATCCAGTCTTCGGCGTCGGAGGCGCCGAGCACGGCGAGCATGTCGTCGATGGTGCCCTTGAGGGACGCCTGGCGGCGCAGCACGAAGACACCCCAGGAGTGGTGTCCAGCCTGCAAATGGTCGGCGTGGTGCCTGGGCATGGTCTTTCGATCGCCGGAGACGAAGAGGGTCTGGTTTTGCTCGCACCAGAGCAGGATCTCGGGATCGGTCGCCGTGCAAGGCGGCGTGTGGGGCTTGCCCAGACGCGAGAGCTCGGTGTTGGGAAAGTCGCGTCGCAGGGGCCGTTCGAGCTTGCGCCCGACGTGGATATCGAAGAGGAGCCGAACGGGTCGCACGCGGCTCAGGCCGATTGTTTGGCAGCCCTGCGGGCCCGGATCCGGGCGAGGATCGAGGGCTCGGGAAGTTGGTCGTGAGCTTTCTCTTGTTCCAGATCGCGCTGGCGAGTGAGGGCCACGTAGCGCTCCACGCTCTCGCGGTGTCCCAGGTAGTAAGCGATGACGCCGTAGACCGATTCGAGCGAGAGCCCGGGGAATTCACGGGCGATGTCGTCGGCTTCGCACCCGTTCTGGAACTCCTCAACGACCGTTTCGAGGGGCATACGGGTTCCGGCGATGCGCACGTCGTCGGGGGCTCGGATCTCGATGTAGGGGTTGGGCGGCAACACGGGGTAATCCATCACCCGGAAATATAGCAGCGATGCGGCCAAGCTGCACGGCCTGGGATGTCGCGGAAAGGCATTCAGGGGCTTGAGGTTCGGGGCGCGCCGGACGGCGGGTTCGCGGGTGCCGCCTGTTGCTCTCCGAGCTCGTCAGAGGCCTCATCGGCCAGGGCGTCGGCGAGCACCTGGGCGGGGCCGGGGGCCGGTGCCGGCGGTCCGGCGCTGGCCGCGGCGGCGGGTACTTCCGCCGGGGTCTGGATGCGCCTGGGATCACGCCACAGTGTCACTTTCCCACTCGGCTTCTCGAACGTCGGCCGTATACAGCTTCTGTAGGTGCGTGAAGAAT
>JACQFU010000579.1 GCA_016199905.1 Candidatus Wallbacteria bacterium | reverse complement strand
GGCTTCGGCCCGTGAACTTGCCGGTCTTCACGACTAGCGGACCGCCTTCGGCTGGCAGGCCTTCACTGCGGTGGACGGCCTCCTCGAACAGCCGCGCGCCTGGAAGGTTCCAGTAGACGGTCCCTGGGTTCACGATACCAACCTGACTCAGCGGATGCCGGCCTTCTGTCCCAACTGCCTCTGCCATGGAAACCTCCTACTCCCGTGAGCGTTGAAAAACGGGCCTCATGCTACCCGATCTCGGCTTCAGGAGCCAGAGAAATCGGTGTGACGGCGTACTGGGAGGCACCGTCGTCAGGCGCTTCGAGGCCGCCGTTCAGTGCAGCAGCGCGTTGGTGATGTCGACCAAACCGTGTACGAGCACCGGGGCCGTGAGGCGGCCGGTCGCCAGGTAGGCCCATCCGTAGCCCAGGCCGGCCAGCGCCGCAAGCACGGCGAATCCTCCCCCGAACCGGTAGTGACACAGCCCGAAGACGACCGACGCGATGGCCAGTCCCAACCAGGCGCCGCGTCGCTCTCCACAACGCGCGGAAGCCCATCGGATCAGCGCCGATTGCAGAACCAGCCGGAAGAACAGCTCCTCGCCGAACGCGATCCGGAAGAGGTAGTACGTGACGAAGAAGAGGACTTCGGAGGCCGGTTTCGAAGACGGCGCTTCGGCCACCATCCCGATGGCGAACGCCAGCGGGAGCAGCACGGCCATCAGCGCGCCATAGGTCGCCACGGCGACGGCGAGGTCGCGCCTCTCCACCCGAAGACTGAAGCCGAGTGGCAAGCGGCGCACCAGCACGACGTAGACGGCCAGAACGGCAAGCCAGGCGAAGAAGGCAGCGTCCATCTCGAGCAGGCCTGCCGACCGAGAGCCCAGGTGCAGCCTCAATCCGAGGACCTTGAGGCCCGCGACGGCCATAATGGCCGTGCCGGCTGCGACGTCGAGCGCGTCGATGGCCGGAGACGTCTCGTTCTGCGGCGGGCGCCGCATGGCGAACAGGGCCATTGGCAGGCCGGCCAGCAGCAGCGTGCGCAGGAACACTTCTCCGGCCGGCTGGGGCGCCGGTGCTGCGGCGCCGGCGAGAGCGGCGAGATAGCCGGCACACGCCATCGGCGTCAGTATCGCCGCCGTTCTCGGCGAGAGGCGCCGCTGAAGCGCACTCTGCACCGGGGCTGTCGTCAGCAGCAGCGCGAAGGCCAGCGGTGCCAGCATCCAGGCCCCGTGGCCGGCGAGTGCCGCAAAGGGACCGTGCAATCCTCCATCCGTGGCTGCCAGCGTCGCGAAGCAAGCGGCGGTCACGAGCACGCCGGCAGCCGGCAGGGCCAGTTCTCGCAGCAAGTCGAGGCGCGACGGTCCGGCTACGGAGTTCAGAACCCGCCAGCGCCCGTCGTGGTCGCAGTTCCGCCGGAGCTTCCGACCTTGTCGGCGGAGCCGCTCAACGACTCGCTGGTCTTGGTCCCGAAATAGTACAAGACGCCGACCAGCACGACGGCGATGAGGCCGAGGACCAGGGTGTACTCAGACTGTCCCTGCCCTCTTCGACTGAACCGATTGCGGAAGAATTGCATCGAAACCTCCCTTCAGCAATATAACACGCGGCAAGCGAGCTGCCATACGGGGCAGGCGATTTCCACCGGCCATCGCCCCGTGGCCTGACACTTCTTCGTCACAGTGGCCACTTGATCCCGGTTGCCTCGAGGATGGATTGGATGCTGCGGAATCGCGCCTCGGAAGAATGGGACACGGTCTGGAAGATCCTCGGATCGGGTGCCATGCCCTCGATTTTCATGTGCTCCAGGAAGTCCGGTTCCTGTCCGGTTGGGAGAAGCTCTCCAAGATGGCGTCCTCTCTCGTCCACGCCGGTCGCGTTCCAGAGGAACAGGTCCCGGAGCAGCAGTTTCTCCCCGTCCATTCCGAGGACCTCGGTGAGCTGAGTGATGCGCCGGGGGCCGTCGGGGAAGCGGCGAGTTTGGACGATGAGGTCGACGGCGCTGGCGATCTGTTCGCGTATGCCCTGCACGGTGGCGCCGGTGCCGGCCATCAGGACCATGGTTTCGATACGGGCGACCATTTCTTGCGCGGTGTTGGCGTGGGCAGTGGTCATGGAGCCTTCGTGGCCCGTGTTCATCGCCTGGAGCATGTCGAGCGCTTCGGCGCCGCGGCACTCGCCGACGACGATGCGGTCGGGGCGCATACGCAGGGCGTTGCGAACCAGGTCGCGCACGGTTACGGCGCCCTTGCCCTCGATGTTCGGCATCCGCGCCTCCAGGCCGACGATGTGGTCGACTTGAAGTGAAAGCTCGGCGGAGTCCTCGATCGTCACGATCCGCTCGTTTTCGCAGATCTCGCCCGACAGCGCGTTCAGCAGCGTCGTTTTGCCGCTGCCCGTGCCTCCCGAGATGACGATGTTCAGCTTCATCCGCACGCAGCGGCTCAGGAAGTCGGCCACCTCGTGAGAGACGGCGCCCAACTCGGCTAGCTTGGCGAGATCGTAGGGCACCTCCGAGAACTTGCGGATTGTGATCGTCGGTCCGTTGAGCGCCACGGGCGGGATCGCGGCGTGCACGCGGGAGCCGTCGGCCAGGCGGGCGTCCACCAATGGGACCTTGACGTCGCAGCGCCGGGACAGGGGGGCCAAGATCCGGTTCAGCACGTGCTGGGCGTGCGCGTCATCGCGGAAGTTGACGTCGGTGAGTGTGAGCCGTCCGCGGCGCTCGACGTACACCTGGTAGGGGCCGTTGACCATCACCTCGGAGATCTCCGGCTCGGCCAGCAGCCCCTGGATGGGGCCCAGGCCATTGACCTCTGCGGCGATCTCGGCGATCAGGGAGCCCCTGTGCTTCTTCGGAACCTCCATTTCGGGGCGCTCTTCCAGGACGCGGTCGAGGCACTCGACGACGGTGTTGTGGATCTCCTCGAGCGAGTTCCTCTCGTGGGCCGCCAGGGCCGTCATAGCCCGATGGGCAGCCGCGAACTTGAGAAACTCGCGCGTCTTCTGACGGTTTTCCTCGAGCCGCTCCCTGGCCGACGCCTTGCCGAACCGTGCCATTGGCGGCTTCAGAGGAGTCTTCGCGATCGCCTTTCGCCAGCTGAAGCCGTCGTTTCGGGCTGCCGGTGCACCGGTTTCGAGGGGCGAGGCTTCCTCCACGGCCGGTTCCTGGGGAGCCGCGGCGAGCGACCTGTCCACCTCGGACTTCTGGCGGAGGAGGTGCTCCTTTTCGCGTCGTTCGAGCTCGGAAGCGATGGAGGTGCCGGGACCGAAGAGGTCGTCGGGCAGCGATAAACCCGAGAGCGCCAGTTCCTCCAGGAAGCGTGGATAGCGGCCTGCCGGGCGGAAGAGGGGTCGCTCGATGGAGGCGCCTTCTCGGGCCGCCTCGCGGTCGAAGTGGAAGATCTCCTCGACTCCGATGACTCCGTCGGTGAGGCCGCTGAACTCGGCCAGCGACGTGATGCGGCGTTTGCCGTCGTGGAGGCGTTCCTGCTGCACGATGAGCTGGATGGCGCTGAAGATCTGCTCGCGGATGGCGCGCGAGGTGAGCGGCAGGTTGCCCATCAGGACCAGGGTTTCGATGCGCCCCACCATGTCCTTGGGGCTGTTGGCGTGCAGCGTGGTCATCGAGCCCTCGTGGCCGGTATTCATGGCCTGGAGCATGTCGAGGGCCTCGGGGCCGCGGCACTCTCCTATGATGATGCGGTCGGGCCGCATGCGGAGCGAGTTCTTCACCAAGTCGCGGATCGTGACGGCGGCAGTCCCCTCGCGGCCCGAGGGGCGCGATTCGAGCGGCACGACGTGGGACTGCTGGAGCCTCAGCTCGGCGGCGTCCTCGATGGTGATGAGGCGCTCGTCCTCGGGGACGAAGGCCGACAGCGCGTTCAAGGTGCTGGTCTTGCCGCTGCCGGTCCCGCCGGCGACGACGAGGCTGATCTTGGACTTCACGGCGGCTTCCAGGAACAGGGCCATCTCCGGCGAGAGGCTTCCGAAACCGACCAGGTCGAGC
>JACQFU010000578.1 GCA_016199905.1 Candidatus Wallbacteria bacterium | reverse complement strand
GACCCCGAGGAGTTGCGCGCGCGACTGGAGTCTGCGGGCGGAGTCGTGCTCTCGATGCGGCGGGGATTCTCATTACCGCGCCTTGCGGCTCGTGTCACGGACGAGGACCTGGCCCTGTGGGCAGGCGAACTGGCCGTGTTGCTCCGCGCGGGTGTGCCGATGGTGGAGGCGCTTTCGATGGCCGGAGACCCGCACGGAGCCCTCGCGACCGTAACGCCGGCGCTCCTGCAGCGAATTCAGGAGGGTCGCAGCCTGTCCCAAGCCATCTCCGCAGAACCCGGTGCATTTCCCGCGGCGCTGGCGGCCGGGTTGAGCGCCGGGGAGAGGAGCGGCGAGCTGCCCTCGGTGCTGCAACGGCTCTCGGAGCACCTGGAACGGCGCAGCATCCTGGCCGATCGTGTGCGCTCCGCCCTCCTCTACCCCGCCGTACTTGCCATGCTGGCCACGGCGGTCCTCGGCTTCTTGATCGGTTACGTCGTGCCGAGTTTTGCCGCAGTACTGGCCGACACTCACGCCCAGTTGCCTACCGTCACTCGTTGGGTCCTCGCCGCATCCGGGTTCGCCGGAAGTCATGCGCTGACCATCGTTGTCTGCATCGCTGGCGCAGCTGCCGGCATTGCCACGCTCTGCCGTCGCCCGGATACGGGTACCGCGCTGGATCGTGTCCTGGCCCGCTTGCCCTGGCTGGGCGAGGTATTGACTCGGACAGCTGTGGCTGCCTGGTCGCAGACGTTAGGGATGCTGGTGGCCGGCGCCGTGCCGCTCGTCGAAGCCCTGCCGTTGGCTGCAGGCGCCGTTGGCAATCGCTGGCTCGCGTCGCGACTTCGAGCCATCACTTCCGATGTGGAGCAGGGCGAGGGGTTGGCTCGTGCCGTTGCGCGGGCAGCGGTACTGCCGGAGCGGGTAGTCCGGATGGTCGCCGTGGGCGCCGAGACAGCCGAGTTGCCGCACATGTTGGAGCAGGTGGCCCGCCTCGAGGGGCAGGCGGCGCAGTCGCGATTGGAGGCCGCTTCCAGACTCCTGGAGCCGGCGCTGATGATCGTGATGGGCATCGCCGTGGCAATTGTGCTGGTGGCGATGTTTCTTCCGATCGTCGAACTGGCCGCAACGCTGTGATGAGCAAGAACGGCGTCGACGAGAGAGAGGATGCTCGAGGGCCGCGCGTGCCGAGCCCCTTGGCAGGCGGCAAGGAGCCGCTGGGCGAGATCCTGCTCGAGATGGGTGCGGTGTCCGCCGACCGTCTCCGGGATGCTCTGGCCGAGCAGGGCCGAAGTCCAGGTGAGCGAATCGGTCAGTTGCTGGATGTCGAGGAGGTCGCGCTTTCGCGAGCGCTCGCCGTTCAGTACGCGCTGCCGTGGGCAGATACCGTGCCCGACCTGGACCCGGCCTTGTGCGAACTGGTGCCGGAAGACCTCCTGGCCGCGGTCGCGGTGGTGCCGCTTCGGCGGACCGGAGATACGTTGCACGTAGCCATAGCCGACCCGACCGACCCGACGTTGATCGAACGGCTGACGGTGGCGACGGGCCTGGCTATCGCTCCGATCGTCGTACCACGGGCCGTCCTCTCGTCGGCGCTGAGTCGCATCCGCACGAACCTGGCGTCCTGGGCCGGAGCCGGCGACACCGGCGCGGGCGGGCCCGACGAGCCTATCGACAGCGGTCTGGATGCCATCACCGACGAACGCCTTGCCGACGAACGGTTCCCCATCGCGCGCCTGGTCAACGGCTTGATCTTCACGGCCGTGAAAGAAGGGGCGAGCGATATCCACGTCGAACCGCGAACCGACGGGGTTCAGGTGAAGTTTCGACTTGACGGGGTACTGGTGCCGCGTCTTGGCCGGCTCCGACCTCGGTTGCTGGCACCGATGCTCGGACGCATCAAGGTGCTGGCGCGCCTGGACGTAGCAGAGACTCGCGTCCCGCAGGACGGACGCTTCCGCGTCTGGGTGGCGGGACGCGAGGTCGATTTTCGAGTCGCCATCCTTCCCACGATCCTGGGCGAGTCGGCTGTGCTTCGCATCCTGGACCGCAAGAGCACGCTGCTGGCACTCGACACTTTGGGATTCGAGCCCGACGAGTTGGCCAGCCTGCGCGCGCAGGTGAAAGCGCCCTACGGCATGGTGCTCGTGAGCGGACCCACCGGCAGCGGCAAGACAACGACGCTCTACGCGGCGATCCGCGATGTGTACAAGGAAGGGGACAAGTGGATCACCATTGAGGAGCCGGTGGAGTACCTGCTTGACGGTGTCATGCAGATCCCGGTGAATCCCAAGAAGGGAGTGACCTTCGCTCAGGGTTTGAGGGCCATCGTGAGGCAAGACCCCGACCGGCTGATGGTGGGGGAGATCCGGGACCGTGAGACCGCCGAGATCGCCGTCAACGCTGCGATGACGGGTCATCTCGTGCTTTCCACCATTCACGCCAACAACGTGATCGACACGATCGGCAGAATTCGGCATCTGGGCATCGAGCCTTATCAGATTGCCAGCGCCTTCAGTCTCTTGATGGCTCAGCGGCTGCTGCGAAAACTCTGCGTGTCGTGTCGCCAACGCGTGACGACCACGCCTGCTTCCGTGGCAGAGCACGGTGTCACCGTCGATCAACTCGCCGCCGACTCCCACTGGACGGCCGCTGGCTGCGTCCACTGCGGCGGGACCGGGTATCGAGGCCGGCGGCCGATCTTCGAGATGCTCGCGATGACGGACGATATCCGAGAGAAGCTGCTCCGCGGCGAGTCGCTCCTGGTGCTCCGCGCCAGCGCCCTGGCGACCGGGATGCGCGAACTGCGGAAAAGGGCGCTCGAATGCGTCCGGCGCGGCGAGACGAGCCTGGCCGAGCTGGCGCGCGTGACCCGAGAGTAACCGTGCCCCTCACCAGCTCAGCATCTTGTCGACCATCTCTCGATCGACCTCGCGCGCCTTGCGCGGCAGCGGCACGAACCCAAGGCTGGCCATCTGCGCGCAACCTTCGGGGCTGATTGCATAGTCGCGGAAGTAGCCGGCGGCGCGGGGCGAGGCGCGATCGATGTAGAGATAGAGCGGCCGCAGCAGTGGATAGAGACCCTCCGCGGCTGCCTCGATTGTGGGGGGAGCGGGCTTGGCCTCCGCGGCGGCTTGCACTTGCAACGTCTTCACGGCGGCCGAGCCGATGTCGGTCATCAGCAGGTAGCCCACGGCGGCGGGGTTCGTTGCAACGGCGGAGGCAATCTCGGAGGTGGTCGTAAGCACCACGGTCCCCTGATCGACTTCGCCGGGAACGATCGGGTCGCCGGTCTTCACGGTGCGCTCGAAGAAGTGATCGTAATCGCCCGGCTTCACGCGGCGATAGATGCAGGTGATCGGAAGCTTGGGGCCCCCCAGGGCGCTCCAGTCCTTCACCCGGCGAGTGAACACTTCTCGGATCTGGGCGGCCGTGATCGAGCCGATGGGGTTCGAGGCATGAACGACGACGGCGTAGATGGCAAAGCCGACGTGGGCCTCCTCGACGCGCACGCCACGGGAGCGGGCATCGACGATCTCGGCAGTGGAGATGCGCCGCGACGACGTCACGACGTCCAAGTTTCCCTGCAGCAACTCCTGGATGGCGTTGGTGGAGCCGCCGGGCGATTCCTGGGCTTCGAGGGGGTGCGGCAGCTTCTGCAGCGAGGCAAGCCATGCCTTGGTCACCGGCTCCATGATGCTCGAGCCGCCGATGCGGAGCGGTCCGCTTCGAGACGGCGGAGGCTGGCAACCGGCGACGGCAAGCAGCGTACCGGCGAGAAACAGGACTGAGAAGACCTTCATCCGCGTGCGCATGACGCACCTCCAGCGACGGACCAATGGAGCAACCAATCCCAATCTAACTCACCCGGCCCAAGCGATGGCAAGGGCAGCGAAGCCACGCCGTGTCCCGGGTCACCTGGGGAGAAGGGAAAACATGACCCTGCCTCAGAGGTCGTCGTAGAGCCGCTTGGCGCACTCGGGGCAGATACCGTGGGTGAACTCGGCCTTGGAGTGCTGGCGGATGTAGACCTCGACCAGGTGCCAGTAACCTCCGTCGTCGCGAATGCGTTTGCAACTCGAGCAGATCGGGAGCATTCCGCGCAGCGTATGCAACTCCGCCTGGGCCGCCCGTTGGAGTGCGTCCTGGGCCTCGACTTTCTCGGTGACGTCGATGCAGCTGCCGATGTAGCCCAGAAATGCGCCCGCGGCGTCGTGATACGGCACACCGCGGTCGAAGATCCAGCGATAGACGCCGTCCGCGCGGCGGAGACGATATTGCATCTCGAAAATTTCCCGCCGGTCGAACGCCGACACATAGATCTGCAGGCAACGGTCGTAGTCGTCAGGGAACACACCCTCTGCCCAGCCGTGACCCAGCTCGGCCTCCAGCGGCCTGCCCGTAAACTCCAGCCACCGCCGGTTGAAGTAGTCGCAAAGCTTCTCCGTGTCGGAGCGCCAGATCATGATGGGCGCTTGCTCGACGAGCAGCTGATACTCGTTGAAGGTCAGTGGCATCGGAGATTCTTGGGACGGGCGGCGCGACGAGAAGGGTAGCACGAGTTGCGCGGCACGGAGACCCGCCTCTGTCGGCGAGCGATTGCGCCGGAGTGGCGGGCGTGCCAGACTGCAGCCATGCTGGAGATCGGAAGTGTGGTCCCGGATTTCGAACTGCAAGATGAGGCCGGAAAGATGGTTCGCCTTCAAGACCTGCTGGGCGGGCCATTGCTGCTCTACTTCTACCCGGCGGATTTCACGCCGGTTTGCACCAAGCAGGCGTGCATGTTCCGCGACATCTATCAGGACATGGTTGCTGCGGGCGTGAAAGTCATCGGGATCAGCCCTCAGGACCCGGCGAGCCACGTACGGTTCCGTGCCCAGCACTCGCTGCCGTTCCCGCTGCTGTCGGACCCGGACAAACGGACGATCCGGGCCTACGGCGCGGACGGCCCCTTCGGACTCGGAGTGCGGCGGATCAGCTATCTCATCGGACCCGATCGAACGGTGCAGCACGCGATCGTGGCGGACTTGCGCGTCAGCCGCCACGAGACTTTCGCCGCCGAGGCGCGCGACAAGGCCCGCGAGCTGGGAAAGTAGGAAACCCCAGCACACCGCAAACGGCCCCCCGTCGCCGGGGGGCCGCCAGTTTCCCTATTGCCGAAGAGGGGACTCGAACCCCTACGGGATTACTCCCACTGGTCCCTGAAACCAGCGCGTCTACCAATTCCACCACTTCGGCGAGGCGCCCAAAATAACATCCGATGCGCCTGCTTTGCAAGTGGTGAGCGACGTGCTAACCTCGATCGGCCGCAGACTTCGGCTTGCCCTCTCCTTCGAACTCGAAAGGACCGCCACTCCATGCTGGGTACTCACGTCCTGCCCGACGGAAAGATCCGTTTTCTCTACCACGACACCAGCGCCCACCAGGCGGCCGTGGCGGGCAACTTCAGCGACTGGCGGCCCCTGGGCATGGCCCCGAAGGGCGACGGTTGGTGGGTCATCGAGCTGGGGCCCATGCCCGACGCCGACTACTTCTACAAGTTCGTCACTCACACCGGCTGGCACCCCGATCAGTTCAACTACCGCCGCGACTCCAACGGCGACAGCTCGTTCATCAGCGTGGGAGGCCATTGCGGCCATCTGGTGCGCCGCGGCTTCTTCTCGCCGGCCCTCGGCAAGGGCAAGAACTACATCGTCTACCTGCCGCCCCACTATGCCGCCGATTCCTGGCGGTCGTTCCCGGTGATCTATCTGATGGGCGGGCTCTTCGAAGGGGAGACCGGCTGGGTCGACCGCTGCCATATCGAAGAGAAGCTCGACCATCTGGCCGGCACGGGCGAGGCCGAAGAGGCGATCGTCGTCATGCCCGACAAGGACGACGCGGTCTTCCACGAGAACTCCTGGGGCGCCTATTTTGCGTACCTGGCGACCGACCTTCCCCAGCACGTCGAGAGCGAGTACCGCACGCTCCCGATCCGGGCCATCGAGGGGCTTTCGCTCGGCGCAGGCTGGGCGGTGAGACTGGGCCTCACGCTCCCCGAGCGGTACTGCTCGGCCAGCGCGCTTTCGGGCAACTTCGGGCCCGACTTCTACGAACTGGCCCGCGGCAACCACGACCGCGCCGCCGCAGCGGGCACGCGGATCCGGATCGCCTGCGGCGCAGGCGAAGAAAACGTCATCCCCAACAACGCTCAGTTCGCCCATTTCCTCGAGGAGCTGGGCGTCTCCAGCGAGTTCCACGTCAATGAAGGCCCTCACGACTGGCCGCTGTGGCGGGCGCAGATCGAGAACTCGCTCCGATTCCACAGCTACGGTTTCCGCCAGCGGATGAGCTGAGTCGTGATCGTCGACGCTCACGCCCACATCGAGGGCCTTCCAGGGTGCTCGTGGATGGACCCGCCCGAGTTGATGGTGGGACTGCTCGACGAAGCCGGCATCGAGCGCGCGATCGTGATGACCTACGTCGACGCGCCGGGCGACTTCGAGGACTACGACCCAATCGACTACGTAGCCCGGGCCTGCCGCAAGTTCCCGGCGCGCCTCTGGGGGTTCGCCCGACTCGATCCGGGCCGTGGACCGGCAGCCCGCGAGCTGCTCGCGCGCTGCATCGGAGAGTTGGGTTTCAAGGGACTGAAGCTGCATCCGTTCGGGTACCGCCAACCGCCCGACAGCCCGGACACCCTCGAGCTGGTGCGCGCGGCGGCCGAACTTCGGGCGCCCGTGCTGCTGCACTGCGGCGACGAGGACTACACCCGGCCGCTGGAACTGGCGCGTCTTGCGAAGGCGTGTCCGAAGGCGACGCTCATCTTCGGCCACATGGGCGGGTACTTTCACGTTGCCGACGCCATCGCCGTGGCGCGCGAGTGCCCAAACGTCCTGCTGGAAACGTCCGCGATGCCCTACCCCGAGCGCATCGCCGAGGCAGTCGAGGCGCTGGGCCCGGAGCGCGTGCTGTTCGCCTCGGACGGTCCGGGCTGCGACCCGAAGCTGGAGGTGCTGAAGGTCGAGCGCTCGGGCATTCGAGGCTCGGCATTCGACCGGGTGATGGGCGAGAACATCCTGGAGTTGCTGGAGAAACTCAGTCCGAAATGACCGTCGTCGATTTTCACGTTCATCCGGGCGAGTCGCTGCACGGCCAGTCGCTGGACATCCGCGAGCTGCTGGCCCGGATGGACCGGCTGGGCATCGACCGCGCGGTGCTTGTCGCGCCCAAGCCGCCCGGCTACGCGTTCGGACCGGAGAACCGCCGCATCCGGGATCTCGCCCGCAGCCGGCCCGAGAAGTTCACGGCGTTCTGTCGCGTCGACCCGTGGCAACGCGAAGCGGCCGTGGCCGAGGCCGCCCGCTGCCTGGAGGAGGACCAGATGGCGGGACTGTTCCTGCACCCGTGGGAGGAGGGGTTCGCCGTCAATTCGCCCCTGGTCGATCCGGTGGTCGAGGTGGCCGGACGCGCCCGCAAACCGGTGATGCTGGCCGGCGGCCACGTCCGCGTGAGCTTGGCGTCGCAAGTGGCCGACCTGGCCGGGCGCTTTTCGGCGGTCACCTTCGTCGTGACCTCGGGCGGCCAGATCAACATCAGCGGCGTGGCGCTCGCCGAGGCGCGTCAACTGTTCCTGGAGCGGCCGAACACCGTGCTGGAGACGTCGGGCATCTACCGCCTCGACTTCATCGAGGACATGGCGGCCGAGATCGGCCCCGCACGAATCGTCTTTGGCTCCGACTCGCCGCGCTACGACCAGGAGCTGGAACTGCGGCGAGTCCAGTGGGCCCACCGCCCCGACGAAGAGAAGGCGCTGTTCCAGGGCGGTAACGCGACGAGACTGCTGGGGATCTAGGAACTCAACTCGGGCCAGGAGCGACGGTACCCCAAACCCGGGCAAGGGGCCAAAGGCCCCCTGCACCCCCGATCGATACGTGTGACTCCCTTGTGTCCGCGAAACTCGCGAGGACATGCTCGAGTGACTACTACAACGGGGTTCCAAGGGAACGAGTCCCCTTGGCGTGGGTGTGGGAGCGGAGCTCCCCCCAGGAATGAAGTACCCCAGCTACCTGGTTCCCCAGCCGCCCTACGCCCCAGCCGCCTTGGCCAGCTCGCGGCTGCCGGTGAGGCTGCGCAACCAGCGGGGCCGCTTGAAGAGCGCGTCCTTCCTGATGGATGACTTGCCCTCGAGAAGGCCGCCGGCCAGCGCCGCGAAAGCCTTCGAAACCTCGTTGGTGGGCTCTTCCTTGCAGAGGATGGCGCCGCGATCGACGGCGTCGGCCACGGCGGCGGCGTCGGCGGGGACAGCGCCGAAGCAGGGCTTTCCGAGGCTCTGCTCGATCGTCGACGTCTGAAGCGACTGAAAGGGCCCACCGGCTCCGTTGAGAATGAAGTGCACGCGCAGGTCTTCCAGCTCGAGCTGCGAGAGCACGCTCATGAAGAGCCGCGCGTTCTTCAGGGAGTGGAGGCGGGGCGTCAGGACATAAACCACCTGATCGGCCTCCTCCAGCAGCGCGGGCAGCGGTTCCTGCATGCCGTGCCCCGTGTCGACCACGATGTGGTCGTAGCGCACGCGAAGGATCGGCATCAGCCGGTGGAAGAACTCGCTGGACAGGAGATCGGCCTGCTCGGGCTTCAGGGGCGCCGCCAGCAAGTCGACGCCGGAGTCGGTGTGAAGCACGGTGCGGTCCACGGCCTCCATGGTCGGCGCCGGGTCCTGCGCCAGGTGCGCCATCGTCGCAGCGGGGACCATGTCCAGCATCAGCGCCAGGTCGCCGAACTCCACGGAGCCGTCGACCAGGAGTACCTTGCCGCCGGACTGCCGCGCCAGCTCGTAGCCCAGGTTGCACGTCGCCGTCGAGACGCCCGAGCCGCCCGTCATGCTGCAGACGACGGTGACCCGGCCCTGGCGGGTCGAGACTGCGGGAGCCGTGCCCCATTCGCGCTCTTCCAGAGTCGTGTTCTCGCGATTGCGGCGGCTGATGGTCGCCATGATGCGAAGCGCGAAGGACGGGCTCTTCGTGAGCAGCTCGCGAAAGTCGGTGCCGAGGACCTTCAAGAGACTGACGTCGCCGACAGCGCGGGTCGACGCGCAACGCGGCGCCTGCTCGACGACACCCATCTCTCCGAAGAAGTCGCCCGGTCCCAACACCTGGAGGGTCTTACCGCCCCACTCGTCCTTGGTGACGGCGACCTCGCCGGCCATCACGATGTAGAAGGCGTCGGCCTCCTGGCCCTCGCGGAAGATATAGGAACCCGCGGCGTGCGTCTCGGGCCGCATGATGCTTTCGAGGCGAAGCACCTCGTTTTCCGGGATACCTGCGAACGTGGGGAGCGAGCTTAGCTGGACCATCTCTCGTCTCCCTCCAGGCAGTCGGGGTCGAGCATCTCCTCGGAGCCGGGGTAGGGCACGGTGGCGAACCGACGCAGGTGGCCGACCAGCTTGACCGTGTCGGCCATCGCCCTCACGCACTCCGCGAGCCACCGGCCCGCCTCGGCCACCTGCGGGTCGTCGTGGTCCCGAAGCAGTTCGGCCCGGTACAGAACGGCTTGCAACGAGTTGTTGAGCGTGTGGTTGAGGAACGTTCCGGCAGCTCGCGCTGCGTAGATGGCCTGGCCAGGGGCGCCGGTTT
>JACQFU010000001.1 GCA_016199905.1 Candidatus Wallbacteria bacterium | reverse complement strand
GTGGGAACCCACATTCGTACGTGAACCCAAAGCGGGCGGGCCTCTGCGCCCGCCCAGGGTCGACGCGGCTTCTCGGCGGGAGCGGAGGCCCGCCACACGCATGGGTGGATCTTTCGAAAGGCCTCTTGAGTCCTGGTGAGTCCCGAGATCATCGAATTACCTGAAACCCCCACCAACCGGGGTTCCAAGGGGACGAGTCCCCTTGGCGTGGGTGTGGGAGCGGAGCTCCCACGAGGACTGAAGTACCGCCGGATTGTCCCACGATCCTGCGTCTCCCCGGCTCCCAGCGCCCCTGGACCGGCGCCCCTCGCGGCCGCTACTATCGGGTGGCTGTGGGAAATGCTTGGAGCCTCGTACCGCGCGGCGCGGTTCTCACCGCGCTGCTCGTGCTCGCCGCGGTCCGCCCTGCGGTCGCACAGGTTTCATCGGTCCCTTCTCTTTCCTCCGTCCTGTTCGGGCTGGCCACCTCTTTCCCAGTGGCCGTCCCCGGCCTGACCGCCCCAGCCGTTCCGGCGGCCTACGCCGCGCAGGCGCCGTCCGAACCGCGGGCCCACGCCACCCGGCTGATCGTGGAGTCGTTGGAGAAAACGACTCCTGAGGACGGCATCGTCGCGGGCGGCCGGTTCCGCCTCGTGCTCCAGGTTCGCGCCCTGGCCGGCTTCCCCAATCCGGGCGAATCGCTGCGGGTCGCTCTTCCTCTCTACCTGGCCATCCCCGGCCCAAGCCTCCCGCAAGGCGATCGGCCGGCGGCGCCCGGCTTTACGCGCATCCGCCGCTCGCCCGCGGGCGCGCGTCTGCGGTTCCTCCACCCCGAGCTGGGGCAGCTGGCCTTCGACGCGCCGCCGGTGTTCGACGTGCTCTTCGTGCGCCCGATGCGGCCGGGCGAAATCCTGGAGATCGTCTATGGCGAGGGTGACGAGGGTGCCGCACTCGCCCCGGCCCTCGCCGTTTCCCCCGACGAACCGGGCTACAAGCCGTTCGCCTGCCTGCGCGTCCGGGCCAGCGGCGAGCACGGTGAGGTCCTCGCCTGGGCCTCGCCGCGGATACTTCCCGGACCGGCATCCTGGCTCGATGCGATCGCGCCGTCTATCGTCGCCCCCGGGGAGGCGTTCTCGTTGCGCGTGGTCGCGCGCGACCGCCTCGGGAATGTCGCCGAGCGCTTCGCGGGCGAGGTTTCGCTTCGCGTTACCGCCGGCGCCACGGGTCCGGCTACCGTTCGCGTGGACACGCTCTCGCGAGGCGTTGCCGTCGCCGGCCCACTCACCGTCCGCGCACCGGTCAATCGAATCGAATTGTTGGCGCGAGACGAGCCGTCCGTTCGCGGGCGCTCCAACCCCATCCTGGTCCGTACCCACGGTCCGCGGCTCTATTTCGGCGATCTGCACGTGCACTCGGGCGAGGTGAGCTACGACGCTTGCGGGCGGATGGCCGGCGCCTACGCTTACGCGCGCGAACGTGCGGGCCTCGACTTCGTGGCTCGGACGGACCACGACGGCGACCTCCTGCCGCAGCAGTGGGAGCTCACGCGCCGTCAGGTCCGCGAGGCGACCGTTGCCGGCCGGTTCGTCGCGTTCCTCGGATTCGAATGGACGCCGGGCTATCTGTGGGGTCACCGCAGCGTGCTGTACCCGGCCGAAGACGGGGTGGTCGTCCCGTGCGGGAAGGTCCCCGGCAACACGCCGGAGGGTCTCTGGGCCAGGATAGCGCGCTACGGCGCCCTCGCGATTCCGCACCAGCCCAGCGCCGAGATCGTGGAGAAACACCGCTACGACTGGTCGCACTACAGCCCCGAGCTGGAGCCCGCAGTCGAAATATACAGCCAGTGGAACCGCGTGAAGGGGCGGCTCCTGGGTCAGGACGCCGAGACCAACGCCGAGGGGGTTCAGCGAGCGCTCTCGCTGGGATACCGGCTGGGCTTCACTGCCGGCAGCGACAGTCACGTCTCCAGGTCTGGCTTCACTGGCGGGCTTGCGGGCGTGTGGGCCGGCGCGCTCAACCGCTCCGCGCTCTGGGACGCCCTCCGATTCCGCCGGACGTTTGCGACCACGGGCCAGCGCATGATCGTGGAGCTGGGTTGCGATGCTGCGGTCTCCGGGCAGGTGACTCCCGTTGTCTCCGGACCGGTCGTGCTCCGGGGGCGCGTCTGGGGCACCGGTCCCCTGGAGCGGGTCGAGCTCGTCCGAGGCTGGCCCGGCAGCGCCGTCCCATTCGGAGTGGCTTACTCCGTAGAGTCGTATGGCGCGGAGGAACAGCAGCTGGAGTGGACCGACCCGCGGCCGCTGGCCGAGGCGTGCTACTACCTGCGCGCGTGGCAGCGCGACGGCGCTCGCGCCTGGACCAGCCCTCTCTGGGTCCGGCGAGTCGGCTGTCCCAAGACGCCGCAAGCCGAGGCCGTTCGGGGCTCCTGGCGGCCACTCCCACCGCCCGGCGGGTGGGAGGGTGGCGCCCTTCAGGTCCCTTCGCCGAATCCGTTCGCGTGGCGGGACCTGGGCGCCGGCATCGAGCTCTCGACGCGGCTCACCGAGACCCTACCTCCATCGGACGCGCTGCGCATGGCCTACTTCCACGTGCGCACCCGGCCGTTCCCGATCGAACCTGGCGCCCGCTATCACCTCTCGTACACGGTGCGCGCCGACCGACCGTGCCCCGTCATGGGCGCCCTCTTCGACGGCGCCGTCTCGAATCCCGGATTCTTCGATCTGCGATTGCTCCCGGGGCTCGGGTTCGGCCTGCAGGTCTCGCGTTCCTTCACGGCCGGCGCCGTCTCCGGGCCCGTCCGGCTCTACGTTCTCTTCATGGGAATGCCGAACCGCTATCGGGTCGAGGACGTGTCGCTGGAGCGATTCGAGGAAGCGCGCTAGCCCGGTTGGCTCGCGCGGAGCTTCTCTTCGAGCTTGACCAGCGACACGCGCGCGGCGTCCCGAACTCCGGCCACCGGGTCGCGCGTCAGGGAGCGGAGCTTCTCCAACACCTGCTGGTCGGCCATCGTGGCCGCCCGGCGAGCCGCCCGGATGCGCAGGTCCGCGTCCAGATCGTCCATTTGCTCGATCAGCTCCCGGGCCGCCGTGCGTGCCTCCTCCGACGCGGCGGGCGCGAAACGTCGCTGCGACACCGGCGGCGCCACCGGGGACGGGGCCGCCGGCGGCTGCACGGGGGCCGACGCCAGCCACGGTTGGTGCCTGCCCGTCCAGAAGCTCACGGCGAAGATCCGGCCGAGCGCCGCAACCAACCCGATCGGCACCAGCAGGCCGAAGAGCCCGGGGACTAGACCACTGGAGAAGTTGTAAAGTCCGTGTGCCGTCGCTGCCAGCGCCAGTCCCTCCGCCACTGCTCCGCCCTGGGCGTAGCCTCGGGTCCACGCCAGGCCCAGGTAGTAACCCCAAACGACCGAAAAGAGCATGTGACTCGGAGGACAGATCCAGCCGCGCAGGTAGATCACGTGAAAGCCCGCCTGCTGCATGTAGAGGTAGTTCTCGAAGGTCGCGAACCCCAGTGCCGAAACGGCGCCCAGCAGGCAGCCCTCTCGCGCGTGGGCCAGCAGCGGCCGCCGCGCCGTGCAGGCGAAGACGATGCAGTACTTCAGTACCTCCTCCACCGGCGCCAGCAAGATCCAAAGCGCCGCGTGCAGGAACAGACCCGGGTGGCCGCCGGATTCCAGCCCGGCCCACGCCGCCAGCCGCGTCGACAGCGCCTCCATCCAATAGTCGTTGAACGAAGCCGCGGGCACACAGACCACCATTCCGAGCGCGAAGATCCGCGCCAGCAGCCCCAGCCGGTGCAGGCCCGGCCGGAAGATGGCCAGCACGAGCAAGAACCAGCCGAGCCCCACGGCCAGCGCCACCGACAGGTTGTTCAGATCGAGCGAGGGCATGGTGGAGCCTCCGGCTCACTCCGCCCCGCAGCCGCGGATGGCGATTGCAAGTCCCGTGAGCAGTGCCAGCGCCCCCGCTCCCACGAGCAGCCAGCGTTCCAGCTTCGAGATGGGGCGAGCCTTTTCGTCGACGACCATCGTGCCGAGGAGCTTGTCCACCAGCCGCTGCCCCCGCGGATCGACCAGCGGCCACAGCACTTCCAGAACGTTGAGCCCGGGCAGATAGAAGCTCGACTGTCGCAGCATCGACTTGACGTAACCACAGCCGGCGCGCGTCTCCAGGTCGACCACGCGTAGACCCATGTGGCGCTTCCCGAACCCGCGACCCGATCCGAATCCGTCGCGTATGAAGAAGGTGACCGAGTAGGCCAGCCCGATCAGGTGCGCGTTGGAGTAGGCCAACAAGAGCAGCCTGTCGCGCGACTCTCCGGGCGAGCCCGTCCGCAAGGTAACCACCACGGCGCAGAACGTCAGCAGCGCCCCGGCGACGGCCAGGCCGACCGAGTCCGCCACCCACGCCCACAACCGTTTCAGATATTCTGGTTTCCTCAGCGCCAGCGCTTCTCCTCGCGCCACGGAGCCCGTCTGCATCTCCTCGAGCAGCGCCTTGGCCGACGACCACCCCTTGCGAGCCCGCTCCTCGGCCAATGACTTGAGCTTGAACCGCACCTCGGGATCGTCGCTCGATGCCGCCAACCTCAGCGAGTCGCCCAGGTCGAGTTGAGGAAGCTCCTTGGCGAGATGAAGCGCGGCGAGCTGCTTGCGGGGATCGCCGCTGGCAAGCATCTCCTCGATCGGCTGGCGCGGGTCGAAGCCGCCGCAGGCCATCAGGAAGCGGATGGCGTTGGCCTTGACGCGGGCGTCGGGGCGCAAGAGCGCTCGCGTCACCGCCTCGCGCTGGCCGACGGCGCCCAGGGCCCGCAGCGCGTCGATGGCGTTGGCCACGACTCGCGAATCGGGATTCTCGAGGTACTCGGCGGCGATCGGCCCGTAAAGGCCAGGGTCCGCGCTGCCGAGGGCGCCGAGGGCCGACATCATGCGCGAGAGCACGAACTCGTTCTCTTCCCGCTCCAGCCGCTCGACCAGCATCGG
The DNA here is from genome assembly GCA_016199905.1 of Candidatus Wallbacteria bacterium. Lineage (GTDB taxonomy): Bacteria > Muiribacteriota > UBA6191 > JACPRK01 > JACPRK01 > JACPRK01. The sequence continues at coordinate 878 of JACQFU010000001.1, read as the reverse complement.
AAGCGCCCCGATGTCCTTCTCGCCGATGATGGTGTTGACGATGTTCATCCGAAGCTTGGGGTTGTCGCTCTCGAGCCCGGAGACGGCGGGGGCTTCCTCGGCGAGGCTCTGTTCCACGGCGTCGACGGTTTCGGGACGCGCCTCCGGATGGGACAACGCTGCTAGCAGCCGGGCGGCAGTGGCATCGCCGGCCGCCGCGAACTTCTCGAGTCCCGCCTGGGCCTTCGCGCGCACGGAGGCGTCCGAGTCCGTCAGGAGCTTGGAGAGCGGGCCGACGGCTCCCGGAGTCGAGACAGCCCCGAGCGCGTAAGCGCTGGCATCGCGCATCCAGAGTTGCGGAGAGGCCGACATCCGTTCCAACAGCGCCAGCGCCCGTTCGTCGCCCAGCCGTTCCAGGACGAGCGCCGCATTGGCGCGCACTCGGTGGTCCGGGTCCTCGAGCGACGGGACCACCAGCGCAATGCCGACCGGCAGCCCCATCGCGCCGAGCGCCTCGACGGCGTTGGCCCGGATGCGCGGGTTGGAGTCCCGCAGGAAGTTGCCGAGCAGCGGCACCTGCGGCGAGGCGCCCAGCCGCCCGATGGCGACGACCAGCGCCGCCACGACGGAGGCGTCGTCCTCCTTCGGCAGCCGCTCCAGCAGCGCGCCGAGCTTCGACTTGTCGCCGCCGGAGGCGAGCGCCTCCACGGCGCGCAACCTCGCCTCGGGCGTCGCGGCCGAGAGCGCCGGGTCCGGGACGGCGGCCGGCGCAGCGCGACCCAGGACGTCGAGGAGTTTGCGGGCCGCGTAGCGCACGCGGTTGCCGGGGTCGGAGCCCGCGAGCTGGCGCAGGACGCCGGCCGTGGCCGGATGTCCTGAGCGGGCCAGTTCCACGACGC
>JACQFU010000609.1 GCA_016199905.1 Candidatus Wallbacteria bacterium | reverse complement strand
GCTCGATCTCAACTGGACCTACACGGGTCGCGGCTGCATCGTCAGCCCCAAGACGGTACGTGTCACGGGCGCTCGAAAAGTGAAGGCCGACGACACGCTGACGATCGTCAGCACCCTGGGAAGCATCGACTTGTCGGGGGCGTCGGACACGGTCCAGGCCGCGCTCTTCGCCACGACCGGAACGGTGATCGGCCTGTCCGGCAAACACATTCACGGCGTCCTGGCCGCGGCCCACCTTGCAAGCGGGTTCGAGTCGGGGTCCGACACGCGGATCGACCTGGACAAAGAGCTGACCCGCCACCAGCCCGGCGCTATGGAGGCCGGTCCCGACTCGTTGCAGGTCCACTTCGACGACGTTCCACTCGCCCAGTTCTGAGTCGGCCCCGCGAGCAGCGGAAGCCACAGAGAAGGAGTTTCGATGAACGACAGACTGCGCCCGGTTCTCCTGGTCTCGATCCTGGCCGGCTCATGCCTGGGACTGATGGGATGCGGCGAGCAGCCCGCGCCGACGCCGCTTCCCCCTCAGATCGTGATCGACTTGAGGGTGCCCCCGCCCGTGATCGTCAACCGAGAAGTGATCGTGCGCGTGCCGGCGGAGCAACTCACGGGGCAGCCGGCCAAGGCGTCCCCCGCCGCCCCGTCGCCCACGACCCTCGCGCGGGTGCCTGACGCGCCCAGCGGGATCAGCCCGGCCGCGCCGAACGTGACGGACGCCATCGTGCCGGCGGCGACGAAGATGCCGGACGCGACGAAGGTTCTCTGAGAGGCAAGCTCAGGGCCCACGGTTCGGGGCCCGCAGGAACCGCGGCGTAACGGCTGTCACGGCGCCGTTACGCCGTGGCGGCGTCTCCGGAGTCGTCGTGACGCCAGCGCCGATGCCGGGTCTCCTGGCCCAAGTGCACCTGGCCCCGCCCTTGCTTCCAGGCGGGCCGTACGCCAAGCCATCCCACTCGTCCTACCCTGTTTGCTACCGCCCCTGCCGAGGAGGACCCAGAATGAGACAACGTTCCAAAGGCGCGATGACGCTTGTAGAGCTGGTCGTCGTGACTCTCATCTTCTCGGTTCTGTCGGGCGTGCTGTGGAGTCTTTGGGTCGGAGGCAATCGCTCTTTCGAGGATAGTTCGGCACACGCCACCGCGCTGCGGTCGGCGAGCCTGGCGATCGAATGGGTGCGCCGCGACCTGACCCGCATCGCCGTGCCCAGACGCCGGCCGCCCTCCACCCACGTGCCGCGCCCGGTCCGCCTCGGCACCGGCGGCGAGGTGGAGATTGCCGTGCTGGCCGGCCTTTCCGATTCGGACCTGAAACCGAGCTTGACCACGATCGACACCGAAACCGTCACGTACCGTTTCGACCCGGCGCCCGGCAAGGACCACGGATTCCACAGGAACGGTCGCCGCCTGGCCGGAATCGAGCTGGAGCAGTTCCAGGTAGAGATGATCGTCGACTCCCAGTCGGGAGCGCCGTTCGTGCGGATCACGGCCGTCGGCGCCGATCCGGCGGGCCGCAAGACCGTGCTCCTGCGGGACCTGGTTTATCTTCAACAGCTGGACAACCTTCGTCGCTATCCGTCCTCGGTTCCGAACTGGGTGCCCGCCCTGGCGCCCCTGTCCGATCCGGCCTTTTCCTGAGCCCCCCACGGCCTCCCCCGAATTGACACTACGGTCACAGTCCGTTCCTTGACCGGTCCAACAGACCGTGATAGAACATGCCGGGGTTTTGTCCGGACCTAGAAGAACGACCGTAGGCAGAGGAGGTTCCCGTGGAAGACGTCTCGGCTCCCGACGATCGCACTCGCGAGCGCATCCTGAGGTTCAAGAAAGACTTTCATCAAAGAATCCTCGATCAGATCGACCGCCGGCAATCGCTCAACAAGTACGAGCTGAAAGCGCAGGTCGAATCGATCACCGAGAAGATCTTCGCTCGCGAGGAGCTGCCTCCGTTCCTGGGCGTCACCAAGGAGCAGTTCAAGAAGGAGACGTTCGACAACGTCTTGGGCTACGGGCCGCTGGAGGATCTGCTCAACGATCCCACGGTCGACGACATCATGGTCGTGGGCTGCAACAAGGTCTTCGCGGAGAAAGACGGCAAACTGCAGCTGACCAACCGCTGCTTCCTGGACGAGCAGCACCTGCGCACGGTCATCGACCGGATGCTGCGCGTCATCGGCAAGGCGGTCAACGACCTCAATCCTTACGCCGACGGCCGTCTGGAAGACGGCTCGCGCATCAACGTCGTGGTTCCGCCGCTGGCCCTCGATGGGCCGATGATCACGATTCGCAAGTTCCCCTCCAATCCTCACACGATGGAGGATCTGATTCACAAGTTCGGCAGCGTGACTCAAGGTCTGGCCGACTTCCTTCGGATCGCGGTGCGCAATCGCAAGAACATCCTGGTGAGCGGCGGTTCCGGCACGGGCAAGACGACCCTGCTCAACGCGCTTGGCAACTACATTCCTCACGATGAGCGCATCGTTACCATCGAGGATACGGCCGAGCTGAAGCTCGGACAGCCGCATGTCGCGCGTATGGAGACCCGCCAGCCCAACTTCGAGGGCAAAGGCGTCGTCTCGATTCGGGACCTGGTCCGAAACGCTCTGCGCATGCGCCCCGATCGCATCATCGTCGGCGAGTGCCGCGGCGGCGAGGCGATCGACATGCTGCAGGCGATGAACACGGGCCACGACGGCTCGCTCACGACCGTTCACGCCAACAGCCCCGAAGACGTGTTGCTGCGCCTGGAAACGATGTGCACGATGGCCGGTCTGGACATTCCACTGGCATCGATCCGCAAGCAGATCGCGGCGGCAGTCGATCTCATCGTGCAGGTCGGCCGCTTCGGAGACGGCACTCGCAGGGTCATCGCCGTGACCGAGATCCTCGAGTCCAAGGCCGATTCGTACGCTTTGCAGGATCTGTTCCTCTTCCAGCGGGAGCTGGTTCGCGAAGACGGCGGGATCGAGGGCGAGCTGAAGCCGACGGGCAAGGTTCCCAAGAGCTTCGAGAGCTTCGTCCAGGAGGAAAGGGATCAGCTCAAGGAGATCTTCTCTTCGAACAAGAAGGTAAAGGCTGCATCCGCGAAGGTCGCAGCCGAGAAGGATGCCTCCTACAAGAAGGCCGAGGCGAGTGCTGAGACAGCGCGGCCGAAGAAGGATGTCGACAAGGAGGCGGCCAAGAAGTGAGCCACATCGTTCAAGGCCTCATCCAGGTCGTACTCGTTCTTCTCGGCGTCGGCGCCGTCGTGATGCTCTACAGGCGCATCCGCGGACTGGCGCCGACCCAGCGCGTTCGCGTGCTGATGCTGAACCTGATTCTGATGTTCCTGTTCTGGGCCATCCTTCACTTGCCTCTCCACGTCTGCGCGGTGTTCCTGCTCCTGATCAACGTCGCGGTCGTGGGTTTCATGGGAAAGGCCGAGGAGACCCGCGTCAAGCTGATGGGCGATCAACTCGTCAATGCGCTCTTGATCACCTCGGGGGCGTTGAAGGCAGGCAGGACTCTGGAGCAAGGGTTCGAGCTGGTGAGCCGGTCGATGCCGGCCCCCATCTCCACGGAGTTCCGGGCATGCCTGGCGGAAATCGAGCTGGGCGTGGCTTTCGAACAGGCGCTGCGCAACCTGCTCGAGCGCGTCCCCACGCACGACTACAAGCTCTTCGTCACTGCCACGCTCTTTCAGCGGGAGACCGGCGGGAATCTGATTGCCCTCTACGATCAGATCATCTTCGCCGTCTCCGAGCGCAAGAAAGTGCTGGGCCGCCTGGAGGCCCAAACGATGCAGCAGCGCTACTCGGCCTATGTCGTCATGTTCCTGCCGATGGCGCTCTACATCATCCTTTCGTACATGAACCCCAGCCACATCGCCGTACTGCACGAAACGATGATCGGACAGCTCGCGTTCTACAGCGCCATCTTTCTTCAGATCCTCGGGATCGTGATCCTGAGGGCCATCCTGAACAAGAGCCTGGCTATCTGAGCGCCTTTCCCCAGACAATCATAAGAACGAAAGAGGAGCCCCAATGGGATTCGTAGCAATCATCTGCCTCATCCTGTTCGTCGCCTTCTTGCTCATCTACCAGATGATGCGGGGGGAGCGCGACAACACTCTGCGTACGCTGGGCGTCGAGGCTCGCTTTTTCCTCGCCCTCTCCCGGCCGCTCATCGACCTGTTCATCCGCGTCAATCGCAAGATGGGAGTCGATCAGCACTCGCAGACCATCAAGGCCAACAAGCAGCACCTCGACGCCGCCGGCATCCTCGAAATGGACGGCGAAGAACTGCTGGCAGCCCGCGAAGTCTGCGCCATCGTGATGTCGTTCTTCACTCTTCTGATGCTGGCCGTCATCGCCGGCAGCTTCGCCAAGATGCACCCGTGGATGGGCGCGATCATCATGTTTGCCTTCGGCCTGAACTACCCGGTGTTGAAGGTCCAGCAACGCGCCCGGACGCGCAAGGAAAAGATATTTGCCGAGTTGCCCTACGTGATCGATCTCATCAGCCTCGCCATCGAGGCCGGTCTCGACTTCAAGATGGCCGTCGAGCGTCTGATCAGCTTCTCCGAACCGAGCCCGCTCATCGAAGAGTTGAAGGTCTTCCATCAGGACCTCGACCTCGGCGCAACCATGGAAGACGCGCTCAAGCACATGGGTGAGCGCATCGACATCCTCGCCTTCTTCAGCTTCGTCGAGTCCATCGTGCAGGCGACCACCCTCGGTATCGACGTCAGCACCACGCTGCGGGCCCAGGCCGAACAGATGCGAATCGCTATCTACCAGGACCTGGAGAAAAGCGCCAATGCGGCTCCGGTGCTGATCCTGTTCCCAACGGTGTTCTGCATCTTTCCACCGCTGCTCATCATCCTGATGGCGCCGCTGATCATCAAGTTCCAGCAGTTTCACACCTTCTTCGCGAAGCGGAACTGACGGATGGCGGCTGCGACGGCTGAAACACGAAGGCACCAGGGACACCAAGAGGGACGCGAAACGAAGTCTGAGCCGTAAAGACTCTTGGGCGCGTGGGCGGCCGATCGGGATCCGTTCAGTCTGAGTAGGACGACCGTCGCTTCGCTCCTGGTCCCCTGCCCGCCCGAGAAGCCGCATCAACCCAGGGCGGGTGCAGAGACCCGCGCTACCTTTGTGCTCTCGGGATGATGCGAGTTCGCACTTTCCAGCGTCGCCCCCCGACCTCGCGCCCGGCTTGATCTCGCTCGGCTCCGCGTGGTATAGGTCTTAGCAGTCTACTTGCGAGAGTGCTAACAAACTCGCAGGCAGGAGGCATTCGGTGCAAGAGCTGACTTCTCGACAGCTTCAGATCCTCAATCTGTCCGTCGCCTTGTTCATCGAATCGGCCGAGGCCGTGAGTTCGCGCACGCTGGCCCGGCGGTTTCAGCTTCCCTACAGCCCGGCAACCATTCGCAACGAGATGGCCGACCTGGAGGAAATGGGTTTCCTGGTTCAGCCGCATACCTCCGCGGGTCGCGTGCCGACCGATTCGGGTTATCAGACCTACGTGGCCAGCCTGCGCGATGTCGAGTGCACGGAAAACGATCGGACCCGCATCGAGGTGCTGGAGCGCGAGGCACTCGACTCCTGCAAGGAGGCCGAGGAACTGCTCCACGACGCGATCTCGATCCTGTCCGTGGTCACGCGGCTGGTCGGCGTCGCCGCGTTTCCCTCGTTGCGGCACTCCACCTTCACCAAGCTGCAGCTCACGGCGGTCGACTCCCGTCAGATCCTCGTGGCGCTGGTTACCGACAACAGCCACGCCGAGGCTCACTTGCTTCCGATGGAGAAGCCCGTGCCTCAAGATCGGCTCGACGTCTGCACTCGCCTCATCAACGACCAGTTCGGCGGCAGGCCGCTGGCGGAGTTCGTCGGCGGCTCTATCCGCGTCGTCGAGCTGCTGGAGAGCAGCTATCGCTCCCAGGTGCAGAGCGTGCTCCAGGCGTTCCTGGCGAGGATTGGAAAAACGCTGGAAGGCGACGTTCTGGTCTGGGGGGCCTCCTCGATGCTGGAACAGCCCGAATTCCAGGACGTCCAGCGTGCGCGGGCGATCCTCGACGCGCTCGAGAAGCGCGACTTCCTGGGCAGAATGCTGAGCGGCATCGAGTCGACGGGGCCTCAGATCACCTTCGTCGGAATCGCGGAGGATCCCCAGGCTCAGCCCCTACGGGACTTCAGCCTGGTGAGCTCGGTGTATCGAGTGCGGGGCGCCGTCAAGGGCGCCATAGGAATCCTGGGACCTAGACGGATGGATTACCCCCGGGTCATCAGCTACGTGAATCACATCAGCGAGGCGCTGACCAAGATATTTTCGGATAAATGACGATGAGCGACGACAATCAGAGCGAGGAACAAAACAAGGCTCAGGAGCCCGCCGTTTCGGAGACGGCGCCCCCGGCCGAGGCTTCTTCGGTGCCGGGAATCGCGGCTGCCGGCCTGTCGGCAGAGGAAGCTGCGAAGCTGCGCAAGGAGTTGGACGACGCTCGACAGCAGGCCGACGCGTTGCGGCGGCACGCCGCCGAGCTGGACAACGTCCGTAAGCGCGTGCAACGCGAGCGAGACCGCGACCTGACAGAGCGCAGCGCCTCGGTGTTGCGGGGAATGCTGCCCGTAGTCGACAACTTCGAGCGCGCGATGGCCAGCCTGGCGAAGACGACAGACGCCGAGGCCGTCAAGACGGGCACCGAGCAGATCTACCGGCTGTTCGTGGACTGGCTGGACAAGCAGGGCGTCAAGCCGATCCCGGCGCAGGGCGAGAAGTACGACCCTAACCTTCACGAAGCCGTGATGCAGATGGCGTCGGCCGAAGTCCCCGGCGGCTGCATTTCGAGCGAGCTGGAGCGCGGCTACACCATTGGCGAACGAGTGCTGCGCCACGCCAAGGTCGTGGTCAGCACAGGTGCGGCGGTGCAGGCTCCGCAGACTGCCGAACAGTCGGACGGGGGTAACGAGCCGGCCTCCAACTGAGGATGGCGGGTTCGTGCTCGATGTGGCGCGCTTGGCAGCGTCCGGGTGGGCTGCTGTTACGAATTGAAACGGTTGCTGGAACACTCGCGCTGTTCCGTTGCCGGTGCAGGTTCGCCGAGAATGGCATCAATAAAGGAACTAATGAGCACTGGTCCGGCTATTGCTGCGCCCAGCCCGGCTAGCCGGCGGGCGCCGCAAGCCGCATCTTGCTCCGGAAAGGGAGAACTCAAATGTCCAAGACCATAGGAATCGATCTGGGAACGACCAACTCTTGTGTGGCCGTCATGGAGGGCGGGGAGCCCGTCGTCATCATCAACAGCGAGGGTGCCCGCACAACGCCTTCCGTGGTTGGCTTCACCAAGGACAACGAGCGCGTCGTCGGCCAGGTGGCCAAGCGCCAGGCCGTGACGAACCCCGAGAACACCGTCTATTCAATCAAGCGTTTCATGGGGCGCCGCTACGACGAGGTAGAGAACGAGAGAAGCATGGTGCCCTACAAGGTCGTGCGCAGCGGCAACGGTGACGCGCGCGTGGAGATCTCCGGCAAGAACTATTCGCCCCCCGAGATCTCGGCCCAGGTGCTGATGAAACTCAAGAAGGACGCGGAGGCCTACCTCGGCGAAAAGGTCCTCAAGGCCGTCATCACGGTGCCGGCCTATTTCAATGACGCGCAGCGGCAGGCGACCAAGGATGCCGGCAAGATCGCCGGCATGGAAGTCCTCCGCATCATCAACGAGCCGACCGCAGCGGCCCTCGCCTTCGGCATCGACAAGAAGACCAAGGACGCCACCATCATGGTGTTCGACCTCGGCGGCGGCACCTTCGACGTCTCCATCCTGGAGCTGTCGGAAGGCGTCTTCGAGGTCAAGTCCACCAACGGAGACAACCACCTCGGTGGTGACGATTGGGACCAGCGGATCATCGACTGGTTGGCCGGCGAGTTCAAGAAACAGACCTCCATCGATCTGAAGAAGGACAAGATGGCGGTGCAGCGCCTCAAGGACGCTTCGGAGCAGGCGAAGATCGAGCTGTCCCAGGCGACCAAGTCGACGATCAATCTGCCCTTCATCACCGTCGACTCCTCCGGCACGCCGCAGCATCTGGCGATCGATTTGACCCGGCCGCAGTTCGAGAAGTTGACCAACGACCTGCTGGAACGGACGCGCGAACCGGTGAAGCGGGCGATCGCCGACGCGAGCATGCAGTTCAAGGACCTGACCGACGTGCTGCTCGTAGGCGGTGCCACCCGCATGCCTCAAGTGGTCGAGCTGGTGCGCGGGATGTACGGCCGCGAGCCGCGAAAAGACATCAACCCCGACGAGTGCGTTGCAGTGGGCGCGGCAATCCAGGCCGGCGTGCTCGGCGGCGAGGTCAAGGACGTTCTGCTGCTTGACGTGACGCCGCTGTCACTCGGCATCGAGACGCTGGGCGGCGTTTGCACCAAGCTGATCGACCGCAACACGACCATCCCCACGCGCAAGAGCCAGATCTTCTCCACCGCCGCGGACAACCAGCCGACCGTGAGCATTCACGTGCTGCAGGGCGAGCGCGAAATGGCAGCAGAGAACCGTACGCTGGGCCGCTTCGAGCTGACGGGCATCCCGCCGGCACCGCGCGGAGTGCCTCAGGTGGAGGTCACCTTCGACATCGACGCCAACGGCATCCTGCACGTGTCGGCCAAGGACCTGGCCACGCAGCGGGAACAGAAGATCACCATCACCTCCAGCTCCGGCCTCAACAAGGACGAGGTCGAGAAAATGGTGAAGGAAGCCGAAGCCCACGCGGAGGAGGACCGCAAGAAGAGGGACGAGATCGACACTCACAACCAGTGCGACTCCCTCGTCTACTCGACCGAGCGATTCCTCACCGACAACGGCGACAAGCTGACCGCCGACGTGAAGGCGGGCATCGAGTCCGCCATCGCCGGAGCCAAGAGAGCGCTCGAGTCCAAGAACACCGACGAGATCAAGTCGGCGGCCGAGGCGCTGCAGAAGGCGATGCACAAGGCCAGCGAAGAGGTGTACCGGCAGGCGTCGGCGGCCCAGGGCGGCGGCGGCGCCGAGCAGCCGCACTCGCACGGCGGCGGCGACTCGGGCGCTCAGAAGGACGAGCGCGTGGTCGACGCCGAGTTCGAGGTCGACGACAAGAAGTAAGCGTCCCACTCCGGGCGCCGGGCCGCCTCCACGGCGGCGCGGCGCCCGGTCCCATTCCTTGAATCGAGCTTCTACAGAACATCTCCGATGGCCGACAAACGCGATTACTACGAGGTCCTGGGGGTCGCGCGCAACGCCGGCGACGACGACATCAAGAAGGCCTTCCGCAAGCTGGCGATGAAGTACCACCCGGACCGTGCTGCGGCCGGCGACCACAAGCACTCCGAGGAGATGTTCAAGGAGCTCAACGAGGCTTACGAGGT
>JACQFU010000608.1 GCA_016199905.1 Candidatus Wallbacteria bacterium | reverse complement strand
CGGCTTTCGCTCTACGCCAGCACATTGCAGGGCCTGGCCTATAGGATCGAGAAGTACGGCCCCGAACCCGAAGATCAATGGGCGATCGAGTCCGCCCTGCTTCTCCGCAGTTTGCCCATACTGCAGGGGATCGGGTTCGTTTCGCCGGAGCTGACAGTTCGGTGGGTCCAGCCGTTGCGCAGCTTCGAGAGCGCGATCGGAAAAAGCCTCGGCAGTCAGCCCGCTCGGAGAGCCGCCTTCGAGCGCGCCAGGGCCACCGGCGCTCCCGCCGCCACGCGGATTCTCCCGCTACTGGGCGGCAGGATGGGGTTCGTACTGGTCCTCCCGGTCGGAACCGGCCGGCAGTTCCTGGGCTATCTCATCGCCTGTTTTCCGATCGACTCGTTCGTCGACATCACGCTCCGGCACTATGGCTCTCGCAGCACGCTCTGTCTGTTCGACGGAGGAAGACTGGTCCATTCCACAGGAGACATGGACGCCGGGTCCCTGCCGACAGCCGACGCAGCCACCGTCCGAGTCCTGGGGACCAACTGGTGGGTCACAATGTCCTGCCGGACCCTCCACCGTCCGGGCGAGCTCGACCCGTTGGACGAGGTCTTTCTGGTGGCCGGCATCGCGGTGTCGATCAGCTTCGGCCTCACTCTGCTCTGGCTGTTCCACTCCCGAGAGACCTCGGCCCGCCTGGAGACCGAGATCCGGATGCGCCGCAAGACAGAGCTGGACCTGAAGCGCTCCAACGAAGACCTCGAGCAATTCGCCTACACCGCCAGCCACGATCTCCGGGAGCCCCTTCGGGCCGTCACCAGCTACCTGGAACTGCTGGAGCGGCGCTACCGCGACGCCCTCGACGCCAAGGCGCACAAGTACGTCGGCTACGCGGTCGACGGCGCGAAACGGATGGAGACGCTCATCTGCGACTTGCTGGCATACAGCCGCGCCGGCCGCGAGCAGGCGACTGCCGAGAAGGTCGACTGCGCCGAGGCATTGCGCGAGGCCCAAAAGAACCTCAGCCGCGCGATCGAGGCGAGCGGCGCCGTCATCGACGCGCCCGGATTGCCATCTGTGCCCGGAAATCATAGACAACTGCAACAGTTGTTTCAGAATTTGATCGACAATGCAATCAAGTTCCGCTCCGCGCAGCCTCCCGTGATACGGATCCGGGCCGAACCGGCGGCCGGCGGCTGGCTGTTTCAGGTGGCCGACAACGGAGTGGGGATTTCGCCGGAGTCCCGCGACGGGGTCTTCAAGCTCTTCCATCGCGGCCACGCGACGACACATGTCCCGGGGTCCGGAATTGGCCTGGCCATTGCGAAGAAGATCGTGGAGCGTCACGGAGGAAAGATCTGGGTCGAGTCCGAACCGCAGCACGGAGCTAGATTCTTCTTCACCTTGGCCGGGGAATCTGCCCGAGAGGGATTGTCGAAGCTATGAGAGAGGGCCCCGCGGAAATCCTGCTGGTGGAGGACAGTCCCGCCGACGCCGATTTGACGCGAGAGGCATTCGAGGCGGCCGGTTCCGGCGTCCGGCTGTACGTGGTCCCTACCGGCCCCGAAGCGCTCGACTTCCTGCGTCACGAGGGACAACATCGCGACTCTCCGGTTCCGGATCTGGTCCTTCTCGATCTGAACCTGCCCGGAATGGACGGCGTCGAGGTCCTGCGAACGATCAAGGCAGACCCGGCCCTGAGCGCGGTCCCGGTGATCATGCTGTCCAACTCGGGGGCCGAGTCCGACATCTTGCGGAGCTACTCCAACCGGGCCAACAGCTGCCTGCGCAAGCCCCTGGGCATCGACGACTTTCTGCTGATGGTGGAGTCGTTGTTGGCCTTCTGGCTGAAGGTGGCGTGCTTGCCTGCGCGGAGCGCGGCCCGCAGCAGTGGCGGCGTGAGCGAAGGGATCGCCAGTCTATGAACGCGGTTCTCAAACACCTGGAGCTTCTGGTCCTCGAAGACAATCCGGCCGACGCCGATCTGCTCTCGGAGCTGCTGGAGGAGACCGGCGCCCGCAACTGGACTCTGACCGTGGCCCCGACGCTCGCCAGCGGGCTGGAGCGGTTGGCCGCAAAGCGATTCGACGCGGCGCTGCTCGACCTGCACCTACCGGACAGCGCCGGGCTGGAGACCGCCGGCAAGGTGCTCGCGGCCTATCCTCGCCTACCCGTGCTGGTTCTGAGCGGCATCGACGACGAGGCGACGGCGATGCAAGCCGTGCAGATGGGCGCCCAGGATTTTCTGATCAAGGGCCGATTCGACGGACCATTGCTTTTGCGGGCAGTCCGGTACGCCGTGGAGCGCGAGCAGGCAGAGGAAAATCTGGTGCTCAAGACGGTGCTGCTGGAGAGCATCACGAGCGCGCTGTCGGCCTTCCTCCGGCACGGCGACTGGCGGGAGGCCAGCGGCGTCATCTGCTCGAGCGCGATGCAGCTCACCGGAAGCCCCTGCGGCCTGGTCGGCGTCATGTCCGAACCGGGCTGCCTGCGGCTGCTCAGCCTCCAGGGCATGGAGACGCTTGAAGAAAAGGACTCCCCGCTCACCGTTCAGTGGCTCCGGACGTTGGAGCAGACGGGCTGCATCGAGATGCGCTCCCTGGACAACCTGCTCGGCCACGTCATCGCCGAGAGCGAGACGGTCCTTTCGAACGACCCGTCAAAGGATCCGCACTCGCATGGCACACCTCCCGGCCACCTGAGGCTGCGCTGCTTCCTGGCGACGCCCATCCTGCACCGAGACGGCGCCATCGGTCTCATCGCTCTCGCCAACCGGCCGGGCGGTTACTCCGGAGCGGACCGGCACACGGTCGAGGTGCTGGCCGGCATGGCGGCGGTCCTTTACGACAGCTACCAGCGCCAACAGCACGAATCCAGCCTCGAGGCGCAGCTGCGGCAGTCGCAGAAGATGGAGGCCGTGGGTCGGCTGGCCGGCGGCGTGGCGCACGACTTCAACAACGTCCTCACGTGCATCCTGGGCTACTCCGACCTGATGATCGACACGCTGAGGCCGGAAGACCCGCTTCGCCGGGACGCGGAACAAATCAAGAAGGCCGCCGAGCGAGCCGCATCGCTGACTCGCCAGCTCCTGCTGTTCAGCCGCAGGCAGGTCGTGCAGCCCAAGCCCCTGGACATCAACAGCGTGGTTTCGAACCTGCAGAAGATGCTGTCGCGGCTGGTGCGAGAGGACATCCGCCTGGTCATCGAAACGGCGAAGGATCTCTGGCTGGTGAAGGCCGACGCGGGACAAATCGAACAGGTCGTGATGAACTTGGTCGTCAACTCGCGCGATGCCATCGAGGAGAGCGGCACGATTTCGATCGGCACGCGCTGCGTCACGCTGGCCGAGCAGGACACCGAGTTGCGAGTGGGCTGGAAGCCCGGCCGGTATGTGGTCCTGGAGGTGAAGGACACAGGCAAGGGAATGGACGAAGCCGTCAAGGCGCGGCTCTTCGAGCCCTTCTTCACCACGAAGGAGGAAGGCAAAGGCACGGGCCTGGGGCTGGCCACCGTCTACGGGATCGTCAATCAGTGCGCCGGTTACATCTGGGTGGAGAGCGCTCCCGGCGCAGGGGCGACGTTCCAGATCTTCCTGCCGCGGATGGCGTCGGACGCGGTGCTCGCCAAGGCATCCGCCGCTCCGGCGGCCGAGGCTCGCGGTACCGAGACGCTCTTGCTCGTCGAGGACGAGGAGATGGTGAGGGACCTGGCGGCACGGCTGCTCCGCTCTCGCGGATACCGTGTCCTGGAGGCCTCCGAAGGCGGCGAAGCGCTGCTGCTCTGCGAGAATCATCCGGGCAAGATCGATCTCATGGTCACCGACGTGGTGATGCCGCGGATGAACGGCCGCGAGTTGGTGGAGCGACTGACTCCACTGAGACCGGACATGAAAGTGCTTTACCTCTCCGGCTACACGGAGGACACGACGATTCTGCAGTCCGTCCTGAAAAAAGGGACGCCCTTCTTGCACAAGCCCTTCACCGCCGAAGGCCTGGCGCTGAAGGTGCGCGAGGTGCTGGCGACGAAGGCCGGTGCGGCCGGCGGAAACTCGCAGGGATAGGGGCGCAGGCCCGCCTGCAGGCGTCGCCGTCGCGACTCTCACCGCCTCTCGATCCGGGCGGGCACCGACTTGAAGGCGGGAGTGCCGGAGCGCGGGTCGACCCTGCGCGGCACCAGCACGTTGGCCTCCGGGTAGTACATCGCCACGGTGCCCGGGCGGATGTCGGCGATCGCGACTGCCGCGGCCATCTTCCCAGCCTCGGTCACGACGCTGACGGGCTCGCCCTCAGAGAGGCCGCGCGCGCCCGCGTCGGCTTCCGAGACCATCACCACGTCGCGCCGCAAGTTGCCGCGATACAGGTCCTCCTCCTCGTAAACCACGGTATTGAACTGGCCCTCGGAGCGCAGCGTGATCAACCGCAGCTCACCCGGTGCGAGCCTGGAGGCCGGAACCGGCGTGACGTGGAAGTGCGCTTTGCCGTCGGGCGTCGCGAAGCGAGGCTCGTGGAACGTGCGGCCGGCGATCTGGAACTCGGAACCGCCGGAGTCCAGCCGGGCGATCGGCTCCAGACCCGGCACAGCCAGCGCCATCTGCTCCCGCAGGCGGCTGTGCGACCGCATCGCGCTCCAGTCGAAGCGGCCAGGCGGCAAGACGCGCTCGGCCAGCGACGCCACGATGTCGACCTCGCTTCGCGGCTCGCCCGGGACGGCGGGGCTACCGCCCTCGGAGAGCCGCACCAGATTGAACATCGACTCCTGGGTCGTGCTCTGGGTCTCCTCGTCGCGGGCCAGGCACGGCACGACGAAAGTCGTACGACCGCGCCCCAGCACGTGGCCCGGGTTGAGCTTGGTAGTGATGGAGAAGCTGAGCGGAATGCGGCGCAGGGCGGCTGCGGCCCAGACGCTGTCGGGGTTGCTGGAGTAGAGGTTTCCGCCCAGCAGGACAGCTGCGCGAACACGACCTTCGGCGGCGGCGGTCATCGAGGCGAAGGTGTCCTGCCCGGAACGCGTCGCGTCCACACCGTACAGCTCGGCCAGACGCT
>JACQFU010000562.1 GCA_016199905.1 Candidatus Wallbacteria bacterium | reverse complement strand
GGGGGCGGCGGAAACGTCGCGGCCCTCACGCTTCCCCTGAGCTTCGGCAAGAACGCCATCGAGGCCGTCTGCTTCAGCGCGCACGGAACACAAGGCACCACCGCACTGGAGCTCTCGTGCTCTCGGCAGCCCGAAGCGACCGGAGCGGCACAGACGCAACCGCCCGCGGACGACGGCCGAGCCGAGATCGCCGGCCTCGGCTCAGTCGACCTCTTCGGGCCGGTCAACGTGTTCGTCGGCGCCGAGGCGGCGGGAGCGACGACCACAGCCCTTCCCACGGATCCCGGCGCGTTGCCGCGGCCAAGACCGGCGTCGCTGACCGCCGGCACGAAGGCGGTCTACCGCAGCGCTACCGATGAAGCGGTGATGACCGTGGAGTTTTCGACCGAGGGCGCCAGCGTCTCGGTAACCACGGGCGCCACCGTGCCTGCCCCTGTGAGGCTCACGTTCCATGGTCCGCTGACGCTCACGCGCGCGAGGGCGGGCGGGCTCGAGGGCTCGGCGCCGGTCGGGGGTGGTGCAGCGAAACTAGCCGTGCGGTACACCTTCGACGAGACCGGGTGCCTGGCGATGACGCAGTGGTCGCCCGACGACGCAAACACCCCGCTGGGCTTCGTCTGGTACCGCGTGCAGGATGCGGGCTCGAGTGTGCCGCTGCTGCAGGGGACCCCCTCGACCGCGCAGCCCGCGGCGAAAACCAACGAGTGACTTCGGGCCTCGAGAGGAGCGAACCAACCATGAGGATTGAGTGCTGGCTGGTGGCCTTGCTGGGTCTGACTGCGGCGTCGCTCGTTCTGGCCGGTCCGTATGCCCCCCGCCCGCCGGGCGGGATCGACCGCAAGGCAGCCTCCGACGAGGCCAGGAGCCTGGCGAAGATCATCCTTTGCCATAAGGGCGGCGAGGTGACGTCGTACAGCCGGTGGGGCAATCGCGTCGGCACTCTCCAGACCCTCGGAATCGAGGAGGGACGGTCCGACCATCCGCAGCCGCGGACCGGTTTCGAAGTCCAGTACTACAACAAGCTCAAGGAGCATGCCCGCCTGCACCCCGGCCAGCCGCTCGACAAGGCGGGGATGCTCAAGATCGGAATGGACGTCTGCACGGACCAGAAGGGCAACGTCAACCTTCCCGACGTATTCCTGACCATCCACAACGTCACGAGACTGGTGGCTCGCCCCGACCAACTCGTCGACCCGAAGGCGCGCGAGTTCCTCTCGAAGGACCCGAACGTCGCCCCGATCATCAAGGACCTGTTCTCGAACCGGATCGAGGACTCGTCGGACGGTCACGAGACGATGCCAGCCATGTTCGGAATGAAGGGCGCCAAGATGGATCTGGGCACTACCAAGAAGGGAGACGTGACGAAGACCTGGTCGCTGCCGGGGCTCTTCGCAATGCCGAAGCCCGGCGAGTCGGGCATCTTCAAACCGGTGCAAGGCGTACGAGACGCCACTGGCAACGGAGGCGCCTACTACTATTTCTGGCTCGGGGCCTTCGCCGGCTGCACGGGCGACGTCACGGGCCTCGGCGAGGCCGGCCTCATGGGGATGTGGATGGAGAGCGACGCGAAGAAGAATCGCCACTGGTTGTTCAACGCCCTGAATCACGACCCCGAGAACCCCGACGAGTACCTGCGCGGCGTGATGCAGTTGACGCACTTCGGCGCCGGGAACATGCTTGGCGACAAGGCGAAGTGGTCGGTTGCAAAGAAAAACCTGAAAGGTGGTTTCGTATCGTTCAAGCAGAAGCAGACGGGCCGCTACTGCACGAACAACCCCAACATCCAGGTGCCGATGCCCCTTCCTCAGGAGGTCAAGCGCAAGGACCTGCCGAAGCCGTCGGACAAGGACCAGATGGACATGGCGCGCAAGCTCCTTGACGCCTGGAAGGCGCAAGGCATCGACGTGTCGGCGGCGGAAGCCTTCATGCAGGCGCTGCTCGATCGCCGGGGGCCGCTCGACAAGTACCAGGACATGCCGGGGTTCCTCCAAGCCCTTTCGCAGGGCGACCCCGCGAAGATCGCCCAGGCTCTCGACAAGGCGCTCGCCGACCCGAAAAACCGCGATCCGCGCATCCAGGCGGCGGGCAAGGCGGCAATCCAGGAGATGCTGAGCAACGCCGAGAAGGGGAAGACGGCGGACGATGGGTGTTGAACCCACCCGCCAATCGGCGCCCGTTCCTTTATGATGGAAGACATGAACATGCATGGAACCGCCAGGAGCTTGCTCTGGCTAGCGGCCACTCTCGTTGCCGCCGCCACGGCCGCCGCCCAGGTCCCGGGGTTCGGCGATCTCGCGACGCGGACGCCGGAGCGTGGCCGTCCCCCCGCCGAAGCGCCCAGGAAGGTCGACCTCGAGTACTCGTTGCGCGCGCGGCTGAGGAGCTTTCTGGTGAAGGCCGACTTCTGGGCAGGCGGCAAGCTGCTGATGGACGCGCGGAGGCAGCCCGACGGCCGCACGCTTCTCTCGCTGGCGCGAGTGGAAGAACAACCCTGGAAGTTCATGTGGTTTGCGCCCAAGGCCATCGGCGCGCAGGCCGGTTACGCGGCCGACGTCACCCTGGCTGCGGGGACCTGGCCAGCCCGAAAGGCCGCGGAGGGGCTGGTGGAGAAGCGCGCTCGCGAGGTCCACCGGCAGTGGCAGCAAGAGTGGCAAGGGACTCAGCCGCTCAACTGGTTCTTCCAGTTCTACATCATCGGCGATCCTCTCGGCCGATTCTCCACCGCGATAGAGCCTGGCGGCCGGGTGTCGGCCACGACGAACCGCATGACCGGACGATGGTTGCCTCGCGGTTTCCAGAACTGGCTCGACGGCAAGGCGGAGGAGGGGTACGGCTACTGGGGGGAGGAGCCCCAGCCGCCCGAGTACGCCCCTCGCTGCTACGAAGCCTTCGCTCAGGCGATGGAGCTGCTCTCGCATCCGGTGCTCCCGGCCTCCGCGGGACCGGGCCGTCTACCGGACGCCGGGTCGCGATACAGCCTGGTCTACGCCGGCGAGCTCGACGCGGGCCGCAAGGTGCTGGAGACCCTGGCGCCCAAGGCCAGGGACCGCTTCAAGGGTACCTGCACCTTCGAGATGTCGGGCGTCGTCGGCTCCGGGGACTCGGCCAGCGTCACGCTGCGGAGCCCCCCGGTCAAGCCGGCGGACGGCCAGGGCATCGAGGCGCGCTTCTCGCGCGAGGCGGTGCTCGATCGCCGCACACTCGAGTGCGCCCGTGACCGGGCGCATCTCGAGCTGTCGAAGGGCTCCGAGAGCAGCCTCGTGCTGGACGTCGGCTATCGCCCCCACGAGGAGTGAATCGGTCCCGTCACTCCGACTGGCCATTGACCCGTTCGCTCAACGCGTCCATAAGTGACTGCCACGAAACAATCATGGCAAGAGGCGTCTCCTCGCAGAAAAGTAGGGCAGGCCTCCGTGCCTGCCTAGCCCTGGGCCGGCACGGAGGCCGGCCCTGCATCATGGCTTCGTTTGCTCCAGTTGTTTCGTGGCAGTCACTAAGTAGGACAGGCAGGGACCCGGCGCGAAGACAGTTGCCCTACTGAGGATGCGGCACCAGCCTCGAGCCTCCGGCCTTCAGCTCTACAGGTAGCTGTAGTGCGTTCCCAGGGCCCGGCGCACGGACCAAGTGCTCTCGAGGCCGACCGGGAAAGTGACCATGTCTCCTGGCTGGATGGAGACCTCGCCCAGCGGCGTGGAGACCGTGGCCTCGCCTTCGAGCACGTAGTAGACGAGAGCTCGATCGAAACGGCGCTCGAAGACCGAGGGAGCCTCCGTGCCGACGTGCCAGTCGAGCACGCCTAGGGCGGCCAGCTTCTCGAGGCTGGGCTGCTCCTTCTCGATGCGCCTTGTCTCGAGAGCACAAGCGTCCACTGCTGCCGTGTGGTCGAGGTCTCTGTGCATCTCGCGCTCCTTGCTGGTTTCGGACGGGTCGGCTCCGTTGAGGATGGCCATCTCGATCAATAGCTGTGCCATGACGCGAGACGGCCAGGAGAGCCGCGAGCGGCTGCGATGGCGCAACTGCACTGTCCGGCTCCCGGACACTCGCGCTCTGTAGATGCACGGATTCCGGACACGGTGTTCGGTATCCGGGCACGTGCTAAGGTTGCGGCCGGGAGGCGCCCACCGGCATGGCCTACGGACTCGCCTTTCTGTCATTCCTCTCCGGCACCTGTGGCATCGCCTATGAAGTCCTGTACGCGAGGCTTCTCACGACCTACCTGGGGGACATGTTCCATGTCGCGGGGGCGATCCTTGCGAGCTTCTTGCTCTGGCTGGGGATTGGCTCCCTGGCGGCCCACCGATGGCGGCGCCACCTCTGGGTGATGGAGGGCCTCATCGGGCTCTACGCGCTGGCGATGGCGCTGCTTTCGACGTCGTGCAAAGACTGGTTGCTCGGGCTCCTGGCTCCGATGGCCTCCGGCAGCCCCGTGCTGACCGTGCTGATCGTGTTCGCGATCGTGGCGGTGCCTGCCGGGCTGGCCGGCTTCAGCGTGCCACTGTTCACGCTCTATCTGGAGGCGTCGAGTTCCGGCGCGCGACGAGGCTTCGACGTGGTCTACGTCGCCTACAACCTCGGCGCCGCCGTTTTCATCCTGTCGGTGGAGTTCTGGCTGCTGCCTTCGCTTGGCATCGCGGGCTCGCTCTCGGCGATGGGGGCGATCAACCTCCTGATCGGCGCGGCCCTCCTGGCGACGGGAGCCGGAGAATCCGGTTGGGGCCTGGAGAAACACCAGGCGGCCCCCATGCAGCCTGCGGGTCGGCGCGCGCTCGCGGTGTTAGTTGCCGTCAGCGCTGCGAGCGGGGTCTACCAGCTGCTGTTCCTGAAAGTCAGCAAGTCGCTGTTCGGGCCGTATCACGAAAACTTCGCGCTCGTGATCGCGGTGGGCTTGATAGGAATAGCCGCCGCCACCGCGGCGCTGGCACGGGTGCCCGTGCCGCTCGCCAGGGTGCTGCTCGTCGGAGGCGGGGCGATTGCCGGCGCGCTGCTGCTTCTGGGGCCCGAGCTTCACCTCTGGGGCACCCTGAACGATCGCTTGAGCCAGAGCACCGCCGTCACGCGGACTCTGAAGGTGGCGACGCTCCTCCTGATCGGCGGGGTTCCCCTGGGCGTTTTCGGAGCCACGGTGCCGGCGATCCTGAAAGATTTCGCCGCCGGCGGCTTGGCTCCGGGATTGGCGCTCGGGCTTTCGAGCTTCGGCAACTGCGCGGGCTACCTGGCGACGACCTTTTACTTGCACGATCGCTTCACGCCGCACGAGCTGGCGATGGGCGTCGTGGCCTTCACGATCGCGGGCGGCTTCGCACTCGGAGGGCGCGCGCTTGGCCCGCTCGTCCTGCTGGCGGCGCTGGCTTTTGTCTGGCCCTCCGATTTGCTGGAGCTGGGATACACGTCGCTGCGGTCTCCCGGTGTGCTCAAGAAGAGGCTCGAGCGGTTGGCTGCAACCACGACCTACAAGAAGTTCGGGCAGTCGCTATCGATCGTGACGGATCGCGACGGTCGCGAGACGCTGGTCATCGAGGGGTACCAGGCCTTGATCGTCAGCCCCGGCCAGCGGGCCAACATCAGGGAGATCCTGTTCGGCATGACTCCGGCCCTCTTCACCCGCCGGCGCGACAGCGCGCTGGTGCTGGGGGTCGGCACGGGGCTCACCGCCGGGACGGTTTCGAGTCTCTACGACCGAGTCAAGGCCGTCGACATCCATCCGGCCGTCTTCGAGCTGCTGGAGAGGTACGGCTCCATCAACAACGACCTGCTGCACAACCCGCATACGAAGCTGGTGCTCGAGGACGCTCTGGGCAGCTTGGCCGGCGAGGGACCCAGCTACGACGCCATCGTCAACACGGTGACCAGCCCGCTCTTCTTCTCGTCGTGCAAGCTCTACACGAGAGACTTCTTCGAGCTGGTCAAACACAGGCTGGCGCCCGGCGGGGTCTATGCCTTCTGGTTCGACAAGGCCGTGACGCGCCAGGGCGCGAAGATCGTCTTCCAGACCGTGAAGCAAAGCTTCCGCTACTGCGACTTGCTCTACCTGAGTAAGGGATACACGCAAGTCCTCTGTAGCCAGGAGCCGCTGGCGGTGCGGACCGCGGCGCCGGACGTCTGGTCGCGCTATGTCCGCGATCGGCTGGGGGCCCACAAGATCGCGCTCTCTCCGACCGATTTGCTCCTTTCACTCCTGCTCCCGGGCGACACCGTCCACGGAATCGACTGGGGCGAACCCGTCAACACGTTCGACAGGCCCGCGCTGGAGTTCGTGATGGCGCCCAGGGCCATCAACGACGAGCTCCGGTTCTTCGTCCTCTACAGCGTTCTGGGGCTGGATCTGGAGACGGCCTGGGTGGGGCAGGGGCCGCCGGCCGCCGATCGCCTGGAGCGCAGGGCCTATGCTTTTCGCCTGCTCGACAGCCACGACTTGATCGCGGCGCTTCGGTCCAGGAACGGGGGCCTGGTCACCGCCGGGTTCGTGGACTTGATACTTCCCTTCCTCGCGTCGGGAGAAGCCGACGCCAAGGAGATCGCCGGCTACGCCTGGGACATGTGGAAGCAGGGCGAGCACGCGCGAATGCAGGCGGTGCTCGCCCGGCTGCAGCCCGGTGTCCGCGCCCGTCTCTCGCCGCCCGATCGCCCCGGCGGGGCGTGGATGCCGCTCGGCCGGCTGCAGGCGCTGGCCGCCGGACCCGCGAAGTGAGCGAGGCCATACTCCCCATTTGACGCGCGTGGGCGCCAGGTTCTAGTCTTAGCGGCATGAGTTACGACGCGAAGAACAAGGCCGCCCACGACCCCTCGACGCCCCAGGCGCTGCTCGACTTCATGCTGCAAGGTTGGCGCGCGCCCGGCAGCGGGCCCGCGGACCGCATTGCGGGCCACGAACGCTTCGCCGCCCGGCGGCAGGCGGTGTCGCGGCTGTTTCCCGGCGAGACGCTGGTGCTCCCCACGGGTCACGAAAAGGCGCGGGCCAACGACACCTACTTCCGATTCCGGCCCGCGAGCGATTTCTACTACCTGACGGGAAACACGGAGCCCGACTGTGTGCTCGTGATGGTCCCGCACGCCGGCGGCGGCCACTCGGAGGTGCTCTTCGTGGAGCCCGGGGGGCGCCAGGACGCGAGCTTCTTCACCGACCGCAAGTCGGGCGAGCTGTGGGTGGGGCCGCGCCTGGGCGTGGAGAAGAGTCGCGACCGGTTCGGCGTCTCCGAGTGCCGCTCGCTGCGCGAGCTGGGGGCCTTCATGCAGGAGCTGCGCGAGCGCGAAGAGACTCGAAAGAGCATCCGGGTCCTCAGGGGCTTCTGCCCCGCCGTCGACGCCGAGCTGTCGGGAGGTCCGAACGACGGCACCTTCGCGGAGGCGTTGTCCGAGATGCGGCTCCTCAAGGACGAGCTGGAGATCGCCGAACTGGCGGCCGCCATCGACTCCACGCGCCGGGGCTTCGAGGACGTCATCCGCGGGCTTCCGGCCGCCGCCAGCGAACGCCACGTGGAGGGAGTCTTCAACCTGCGCGCCCGCGTGGAAGGCAACGACGTCGGCTACGGCACCATCGCCGCCAGCGGCGCCCACGCCTGCGTCTTGCACTGGACCCGCAACGACGGCAAGCTGCGGCAACAGGACCTGCTGCTGCTGGATGCCGGCGTCGAGGCCAACACACTCTACACGGCCGACATCACTCGCACGCTGCCGCTTTCGGGCCGTTTCTCCGCCGAGCAACGGCTGGTCTACGACCTGGTCTATCGCGCCCAGCGCGAGGCGATGGCGTCCGTGCGTCCCGGAGTCGAGTTCCTCGAGCCCAACCGCGTCGCGATGCGCATCCTGGCCGCGGGGCTGGCCGACATGGGCATCCTGAAGGTCTCTCCCGACGAGGCGCTGCGCGAGGACCGCCAGCTCTACCGCCGCTACACGCTCCACAACGTCAGCCACATGCTGGGCCTGGACGTGCACGACTGCGCGCGCGCGCGCCAGGAGAGCTACAAGCTGGGCCGGCTCGCGCCCGGGATGGTTCTCACCG
>JACQFU010000016.1 GCA_016199905.1 Candidatus Wallbacteria bacterium | reverse complement strand
CCATCAAGGCGTTCTACATGAAGCCCAATCCCGATGACCCTCGCCTGGCTCAATGCAATGACTTGCTGGCTCCCGAGGGATATGGCGAAATCATCGGCGCCGGGCAGCGCATGGACGATCTGGAGATGCTGATGGGCAAGATCCAGGAACACGGTCTTCCCATGAAGAACTTCGAGTGGTTCCTCGATCTGCGCCGTTACGGAACAGTCCCGCACAGCGGCTTCGGCATGGGAATCGAACGGGCCGTGAGCTGGATCTGCGGGCTCCAACACGTGCGCGAGGCGATCCCCTTCCCGCGCACCATGTATCGCAACACGCCGTAGGGAGGGACAGAAAAAGCCGACGGATAGCCCGAGGCTTTTGGCATTCGGCCTGCAGAGGCGCCGCGGAGGCGTGGCGAGCGCATAGGCACGGTCGGTCGATGGGACGATTCGCGACAAGGCCAGCTCCAGGGAGCTGGCATTGCCGGAAGTGAAACCTTCCTCCGAGCGCGGCCCTACTTCTTCGCGCCCTTGTCGGCGGTCTTCTCGGCGCCCTTGCCGGCGGCCTTCTCGGCTCCCTTGGCAGCGGCGGGAGCACCACCCTTGCCGGCAGCAGCCGGGGCGGCACCCTTCGCGCCGGCAGCGGCGGGAGCGGCAGCGCCGGCAGCCGGAACTGCTGCGGCACCCTCGGCTCCCTCGACTGCGACGGCGACTGTCTCGACGATCTTCGAGCCGGCGTAGGTGCACGAGGCCGCGACCTTGTCCGGGTCGTCGGAAAGCTCGACACCGTCTCCGAGTTTGATGTCTCGCAGATGCAGAGTGCCGTGGATATCGAGGTCGTGGACATCCAGCTCGAGGTGGTCCGGGATGCGATCCGGCAGACACTTGATCTCGACCTCTGCGGTGTTGAGGATGAGCACACCGGCGTGGAGGTCGACGCCTTTGGGAGTCCCAAGAGCCTTGAGGGGCACCTTGATGGAGACTTTCTCATCGGCCCGGATGGCCTGGAAGTCGACGTGTTCGACGCGCCGCGTCAAAGCGTTCAAGCGCAGCTCGCGGTAAATGACGAGTTGCTTCTTGGGCTCTCCGCCGTTGATCTGAACGTTGAGCGTGCAGAGGGCCGAGTGGCCGTGCGCCCGAACCAGCAGAGTGAGTGCCTTCTCGCTGACGGCGAGAGGCGTCGGTTCAGTATCGCGCCCGTAAAGGATAGCGGGCACCATCAAGCGTTCGCGCAACGACTTGGTGGCGCGCTTGCTAACTTCCTTACGAACTTCGGCACTCAACTCGTCAGCCATGACCTCACTCCTTGTAAATGGCGATAGACCGGCCGCAGGAGCCAAGGGCCCCTTCGGCAACACCCGGAGCAGCTTGTTTGAGATATGCCTCTCCAGGGAACCGGAAAGATAGCACAGGGGATGCGCGGAGTCAAAAGAAAGAGTCGCTGTTGCGACTGCACAAGTCTGCCCAGCCAGCGCGCAATCACAGTCCCATCGGGGAGGGCCGCAACCAGCAGAAACGGGCGTTCCGATCCGGCGGACAGCGCGGTCGGCCGAGCTCGCGAAAACTCGTTGAACCCGTTTCCCTCGGACACGTCTGATGTGGTAGAGAGCCGCGTTGACAGATGCCGGAAGAGATTTCCAGTGACGTTGTCGCGAGTCAGCGAGGCGACCGAGAGGCCTTCGAGAGGCTGGTCACGCGATTCCAACGACAGGTATTCTTCACCGTGTTCCGGGTGCTTCAGGATCCGCACCTTTCCGACGACGTGACGCAGGAGGTGTTCGTCAAGGCATACCGCGCCCTTCCCGGGCTCCAGGACCCGGCGATCTTCAAGAGTTGGCTGCTGCGGATCGCGATGAACCGCGCGATCGACTTCAAACGCCGCACCAAGCGAGAACGGGAGCAGGCCTTCCTGTTCGACGACGAACCCGCGGGGCTTGGTGCCGAGACGCCGGCGCTGCAGGGACCCGAGACGGCAGAGCTGGGAAAGGCGCTGGCCGAGGCGCTCGGAACCCTGCCGCCGAAGATGCAAAAGGTGATCGCGCTATCGATGGACGGAGAGCTGAACCAGGAGACGGCAGCGGAGATCCTCGACTGCCCCGTCGGCACCGTGAAGTCGCGCCTGTTCCACGCCAGGCGCCTGTTGAGAGAGAAGCTCAGGAAGTACCTTGGATGACGGAGAGAGCCCCATGAACTGTTCCGAAATCGAAATTCAACTCGAGGAGTTCGTCGCCGGAGAGCTGGAGGCGCCCAACCGGGCAACCCTCGAAGCTCACCTGGCCAATTGCGCTTCCTGCACCCGGAGCGTCGCGGACGTGCGCCGCATCGAAGCGATGCTGGCCCTGGCCAGGCTTCCGGAGCCGGATGCTGCGTTCTTCGAGCGCCAGCGGATGGCCGTGATGACTCGGCTGGGCCGCGAGATCGAGTGGCAGGCTCCGAGGTTGTCGCTGTTACTGATGTTGAGCATCGTCGCCGGCTACATCGGCTGGTCTATCGAGCCGCTGATGGACAGCGTGGCGGACCTTACCGCCAACGTGGGGCGCTTCTGGACGTCGTTGGACGGGCTTGGTCTGCTCTACGGGCTCCTACTGATTCTGGGGCTGGCCACGTTCCGCCACGACCCATCGTCTTCGCCGGCGCTGATGGAGGTGCGCCGGTGATGCGCAACATCGATGATTGGACGGTGATGAAGTACGGCTGGCTGGGCGTCTTCGTGCTGCACGTGGTTTTTCTGCTCGCGGGCGTGCACTGGCTCAAATCGGCCCTCAACCTTTGGGACACGCAGCTTCTGGAACCCGGGCAGATCCGGCTCGAGAATTTCATCACGGCCGCCTACATGCTGACCATCGCCTTCAGCATCATGCTCCTGATCATGGCCGTCTTCATTTTCGAGATCTTCCGCGCCCAACGAAAGATCCTGCGGTTGCTGGCGGAGAAGCAAGCGGAGGAGTAGAGGATTCGGCTATAATCGCGACTGGGCCCTCCCGGGCACGTGATCCGGGGCCGTCCACGGGCCCTTCCCGTAGCTGCCAACTCATTCGCGAGGCCGTGCTCTGCCATGGAATGCCCCCAGTGCGGTAACACCGTCCCAGACGACGACAAACCCTGTCCCTTCTGCCAGTACATCAAGTCCATCGGGCTCCCCGAAGAGCTGGCAGCCGAGGCCACACTCGAGCGCGGCGGAATCAATTACGATTTCGCCATCTTGAACGGCTTCATCGAGAACCGGTTCATGCTCGTGAAGGCGACCGAACAAGGGTTCGTGTCCGAAATGCTCGATCTCTTGCCGGCCCAGAAGCTGGCGAAGTCGATTTCGGCGCTGCACGAGTCGGAGGCAAAGAACGAGTCCTGGGACAAGCTTCTGGTGCGCACGAAGCTGAAGGCCGGCGGCCAGATGACGGTGGCCCTCGACCAGTTCTACGAGAAGGTCGTCGACGTTCCGGTGCCGACGCTGGAACAGTTGATGAGCTACGTGAGCCTGGTGAAGAACCGGTTCGCGTTGAGGCGGCTCAAGGAGATCGGCGAAGAGACCTTTCGCTTTACCAACTGGGAAAAGACGCCAAGCCGGGAGGAGATCGACCAGTTCGTCGCCGTCACCATCGACAAGCTTCATTCGATCCAGAAGCTGTCGGTGAGCAAGCGAATCGACGTGGTCCGCACGGAGATGGAGGAGATCCTCCACGATTTCGAGTACCGCGAGGCCCACGGCGACAAGGACATCATCGGCTTCAGCATGAAGCCGTTCAACATCCTCAACGAGACTCTGTCGGGCCTGCGCAAGGGCTTTCTCTATGGCCTGGCCGGGGCGCCCCGGCGCGGCAAGACGAACCTGGTGCTCGACATCGCGACCTACTGCGCGCGCGAGAACCGGATTCCCGTGCTCTTCTTCACCTTCGAGCAGACCAAGAAGAACCTCACCTACCGCCTGCTCTCGAAGGAAAGCTACATCAACCCCGGCACGCTGCAGCGCAAACGCATCCTCAACGACCCGGTGAAGAAAGCGAAGCTGGCCGACGGCCTGAAGAAGATGTCGCAGTACCAGGACAACCTCTTCATCATCGAGAGCACCAAGGACGAAACCATCGAGCGCATCCGCGGTCACGCGTACAACGTGATGAGCGAGTTCGACACATCGAACATCGTCCTCTTCATCGACTACATCCAGAAGATGCCTCCAGAAGATGCCGCTGGCGCGCAACTACGACAATGAGAAGTTCAAGGTCGAGGAGATCTCGACCTCTCTGAAGCAGTTGGCGATCGAG
The DNA here is from genome assembly GCA_016199905.1 of Candidatus Wallbacteria bacterium. Lineage (GTDB taxonomy): Bacteria > Muiribacteriota > UBA6191 > JACPRK01 > JACPRK01 > JACPRK01. Next base: position 4,906 of record JACQFU010000016.1, on the reverse strand, counting down.
CTGAACTGTCCGATCATCGCGATCAGTTCGCTCAGCAAGGAGGGCTGCATCATCGACGCGACTCCCGGCTCGGAGCGCCCGACGATGCTGCACTGCAAGGGCAGCGGCGACATCGAGTACGACCTGGATGTCGCGATGATCCTGGGCAAGGACTGGGGCGACACCAACGAGCTCTACGAGCAGCTCAAGCACAAGGCCGAGGCGATGAAGAAGGACTCGCAACGGCTGCCGAAGATCGACATCATCAACCTGTACATAGACAAGAACCGCGACGCCCCCGAAGGCAGCATGAACATCATCCAGTTCTTCTTCTTCATCGAGGAGAACAAGTACACGGAGCTGGGATACAAGCTGCCGCAGGACACGTACCGATTCAAGAAGATCGAGAACTTGATCACCATCCTTCTGGAGCGCGGATTCATCCAGTTCCACGACATCGAGGATCGGGGGCGCGGCACGCAGTTCGACGAGGCCGTGGCACGGCAAGCGCCTGCCGCAGCAAATACGGACACGCAGAAGGCAAAGATCCGGCTGAAGTACTAGCGGGGCGACACGGAGATTCCTTTGCATCTTCGTCCGTGCCGCCTCCTCGGGGACCCGCCGGGGGGAATCTCGGCGCTGGTCCGGTAGGGCCGGCGCTGATGGCTGCGTCACCGGCGGCAGTCGAGGAGACCTGGCGAGGAGCCGTCGTCCGCGCCGCGTTTCAGCGCGTTTCAGCGCCGTGACGAGCGGCGGCGGGATACCCTGGGCCGCGTGACACGTACGCTCCTTTGGGTCCTCTTGTTGGCGACGGCGCAACCGACGGCGGCGCGCGGGTGGTCGGCCGTGACGCACCGCGCCATCGCGGCGCGGGCCGCCGAACGGTTGGGCGGAGAGCTAGGACGCCTGCTCCTGGACCGCCGGGCGGCGCTTCTGGACGGAGCCGTCGCACCCGACAGGCGCGGCCGCGGCCACATCCCCTCCCAAGACCACGTCTGGCACGCACTCGCTTCCGCCGACGGCACCCACTTCGGCAACGGTCCGGGCCGTGCGGCATCGATGCTCTGGATGCTCGCCAACCGAGGCGCACCTTCTCCCGCAGACGCCGCCTTCGAGTTGGGGCGCGTCTGCCACGTCGTCGCCGATCTCAACCAGCCGCTGCACACCGACGGAGGCCGGGAGCATCCCTACGAGTCACGCTATCACTCGCGCTACGAGAAGGATGTCGAACGTTTGTGGGACGCTCTCGAATCCGCCGCTACCGGCACCGCCCCGAGCGCCGAGCCCGGCGAGTCGGTTGGTCGAGTCGAGTCCAATGCGCCCGCCGACACCGCCTGCTCATCCCCGGCGTCGTTCCTCGAAGGCCGGGCCATTCGGGCGCACGCCGGCTATCTCGCCGTCGAAGCTGCGTATCTGGGCGGCGGCGGTCTGGTCGATATCGAGGAGCTGACGCGAAAGCAGCTGGAGGCGAGCGTGGCCGCCACTGTGGCCCTCTGGCGAACCCTGCCCGCAGACCTCGGCACGGCGCAAAGGCCGACGACGGCAGTCTGGTTCCGCCTGCTGCTCGTCGTGGCAGGCTACCTGGCGGCCAGTCGAAGCCGCCCGGGGCACCACCGCAGAGCAGCGAGCTCGCTCAGGAGAGCGGCCGTCGCTGCGGGTGGTGACCGCGTGGCCGGCCGTTGCGCGCCGCGCTGCGAAGCACGTGGCTGAGCCGCAGGCGCGTGTTCTGCTGGAACTGCTGGTTCCACCGGCCCCGGCTGACAATTTCCCGGATGCCCATGATGATCGCCGCTCCGGCGATCACGACCAGGAAGAAGACCGACGCAAGCGCGTCGGAGGGAAGAGACGTGTAGGGCTGGAAAGCCGTGGCCAGGAGTTCCATCAGTACCGTGGGTAAGCAGGACGCAGCTTGGGCGTCGAGGTCTTTTGGGGACGCGGTTCGCCGCTTTCGAAGCTGAGCTTCTCGCCGGGTGCCAGTCGCTGACTCTTGACCCAGGCGACCACTTCGTCGCGGTCGAATCGGATGGAGCGACCGATGCGTATGGCCGGCAGGCCCTGCTCCCGGAGCGCATAGAGCGTGCTACGTTTGACCCTCAGCAGAGCCATCAGCTCTTTGACTGTCAGAAGCGTCATCGTCAGTGAACCTCGCGGCGCGCGGGTCGAGCAATCATCCCGCTCTCGGTGAAGCTATCGACAAGTCTTGCTGGCTTGATGAGGTGATTTGGACGATCGACTGCCCCTTCGAGTGCGCGTCGCAACGCACCTTCGCGTTGCGGCCGCCGGACGCGGATGATAAGATTTGCGAGCGGATCTCGCATCCCTAGAGCCATGTCTGCCACCAAGGAGGCGCTGCCCGGGGCGGCCTACAGCCTCTCCAACTCCGAGAAGCGGATGGCCCGTTCCCTCCTGGAGAACGGCATCCTGGGCGCCGCCGACGTCCGCAAGGCGCTCGAGTTCGCGGCATCCGAGAACCTCACGTTTCAGGCAAGCCTCTTCAAGCTGAACCTCGTGAGGCCGGGCGAACTGGCGAAGCTGATTCGGGCCGACGCGACCGGCGCCGCATCGCACGCGAGCAGCCCGGCGTCGGCCGGAGATGCAACCGGCGCTCCGAAGGCTCTCGTAAGCGTCGAGCCCCCTCCCCTGCCCCAGCCCACGTTTGCCGCTCGTCCTTCGGCCGAGGCCGATGTGCTGCCTACGGGCACGCTGCAGCTGTCTCCGCGAGACGAGGGGCCGAAGCGAAAGCGACTCGGCGAGTTGCTCGTGGACGAACGCGTGCTGACCGCCGAGCAGCTGTCCGAGGCCGTGGCGTACGCGTCGGAGAAGAACTTGCTGCTGGGAACGGCGCTGGTAGCGAAGGGTTTCGTGACGGAGCAGGTGCTGAGCGAGGCGATGCTGCGCCACTCCGCGGACATCAAGAAGCAGGCCTCCAAGGCCAGAAAGCTGCGGCTCGGCGACATCCTGGTCGATCAGAAGACCATCTCGCCCGACCAGCTCAAGCAGGCCCTGGATCACTCCCGGACGCACAAGCAGCGGCTCGGCGAAGCGCTGGTCGAGCTGGGCTTTGTCAAAGAACGCGAGATCGCGATGGCGCTTTCCAAGCAACTTTCGTTGCCCTACGTGAACCTGGCCAAGACTCCTCCCGACGTCACCATCTTCAACAAGATCCCGAAGCGGCTCTGCCTGAAAAACCAGCTGATTCCGTTCCGACTCGAAGGGCGGATGCTGACGGTGGCCCTGGTCGACCCTCTGAACGTTCTGGCCCTCGACGACATCCAGAACCTCACCAGCCTGACGGTGCTGCCGGTCATCATCACCAAGTCCGATTACGACACCGCCGCCAAGAACTACCTCGGCGAAGAGGACGAGCTGATGAGTATGCTCGACGCCTCCTCGACCGGCCCCGCCTCCGCCGCCGAGACCGGCTTCACCGAGGAAGCGACGCCCATCGTCAACCTGATCAACAAGGTCATCGGGCTGGCGGTGCAGAAGGGTGCGAGCGACATCCACTTCGATCCGGCCGAGACGGAGATGCACGTGCGGTTTCGGATTGACGGCGTGCTGGCGGAGATGATGAAACCGCCGATGGAGGCCGCGGCGGCGATCTCCAGCCGCATCAAGGTGATGTGCAACCTGGACATCGCCGAGAACCGCATTCCGCAAGACGGGAAGTTCCGGATGCGCGTGGAATCGAAGGTGTTCGACTTCCGCGTATCCATCTGCCCAGTCGTGTGGGGCGAGAAGACCGTCATCCGCTTGTTGGACCAAAGCCGCACGCAGGTGTCGATGGATGAACTGGGTCTGGAAGCCAAGGCGCTCGTGGACCTTCGAGGCGGCATCCACGCCCCCAACGGCATCGTCTTGGTAACGGGCCCGACCGGAAGCGGCAAGAGCACGACGCTCTACGGCGCCCTGCACGAGTTGCTCGACCCCAAGGTGAACATCCACACCGCAGAGGACCCGGTTGAGTACTCCGTCCACGGCATCACGCAGGTGGCGATCAAGCCGGAGATAGGCCTCACCTTCAGCTCGGTGCTGCGCTCCTTCCTGAGGCAGGACCCGGACATCATCTTGCTGGGGGAGATCCGCGATCTGGACAGCGCCTCGATCGCATTCAAGGCGGCCATGACGGGCCACCTGGTGCTCTCGACCTTGCACACCAACGACGCCGTCGGGACCATCGACCGCCTCATCACGATGGGCATCGATCGGTTCGTGATCGCGTCGGCCTTGCGGGTGATCCTGGCGCAGAGGCTGATTCGCAAACTCTGCCTTCAGTGCCGCCAACCCGTCGAGACTCCCCGGGAGGAGCTTGCGACCTGGGGCCTCACCCCGAGCCTGGCGGCGGCGGCCGGCGTGGCGGGCGAGCTCCCGGCCGTTCCGATGTTCAAGCCGAAGGGCTGCGCCGAGTGCAACGAAGGCTACAAGGGCCGCATGGGCATCCACGAGGTGTTGAGCTTCACGGAGACCTTCAAGGAGAAGATCATCGCCGGCGCAACCAATGCCCAGCTCCTCGACGCGGCGCTCGCAGACGGGATGATGACGCTGCGCGATTCCGCCTTGGCCAAGGCGCTTCGAGGAATTACCTCGCTGGATGAAGTGAAGCGTTTGACAATGGCCGTGCAGGCCAAACAGGACACGACCGCCAGCGCTGGCCCGGCGATGCCTGCGGGCAGCGCCCTCTCCGAATCGACCTCCATCGGGGCGTTCGCGGAGCTGCCCGGCCCGGCCGCGAGCGCTCGGCAGACCGCGACCCTCGCGCCGATGGGGGAGCTGATCGAACAGCTGGAACGCCTTTCGCGAGTCGCCAGCGCGGCCGATTTTCACAGGCCGCTGACGATCGCGGCGGGACTCGCAGCGGATGTCATCCGCTCTCTCGAGGACGGCAGCCCCTAGTCCCGCGACAAGGCGTCGCTCCTGGGGATCTACC
>JACQFU010000569.1 GCA_016199905.1 Candidatus Wallbacteria bacterium | reverse complement strand
CCGAAGGACAAGGGCGGCGACATGAAGTACCTCTCGGACCAGATCCGCGCCAAGATCAAGGAAGCGGGCCGCTCGGGCCGGTTCGCGACCTGGTACGCCCCGTTCAACATCATGGCCATCCAGGCCGCGGTCGAGTACTCCAAGGCGTATCTCGAGGGCAAGGCCAACCTGGAGTCCCCGGAGGACGCCAAGAAGTTCTTGCAGGCCCAGGCGCCTGGCCAGAAGTTCGACGTCAGCCGCTGGAGCGACAAGACCGGCCACTTCTACAACGTGGTCTGCGAGTCGCAGATCTTCTAGAAGCACGCCACTGGACCGGACGTCCCTCTTTCCGCATCCCCAAGTCTCAAGCCCCCAGCCCCAGCCCCAGCCCCAGCCCCAGCCCCAGCCCGTAGCCCCTAGCCCCTAGCCCCCCTAGCCCCTAGCCCCCCTAGCCCCTAGCCCCCCTAGCCCCGCCCCCCCATGCCCCACATCCTCGAACTGACCGGGATTGCCAAGGAGTACTACGGCAATCGCGTTCTGAAGGGGGTCGATCTCGCGGTCGGCGAGGGCGAGATCGTTTGCCTGGTGGGCGAGAACGGCGCGGGCAAGTCGACGCTGATGAACATCCTCTTCGGGATGCCGGTGGTGCACTCCACGGGCGGCTTCTCGGGCAGCGTGAAGATCGGCGGGAAGTCCGTCGAGATCGACTCGCCGTTCAAGGCGATGGCCTGCGGCGTCGGCATGGTCCACCAGGAGTTCATGCTGCTGCCGGGCTTCACGGTCTCCGAGAACATCAAGTTGAATCGCGAGCTGACCCGGCCCACAGCGCTCTCACGGGCCGTAGGCGGGCTGGACGAGGCGGCCGGACGGCGTCTCGAAAGGCTGGACCACGCGGCGATGGACGCCGACGCCCGGGCCGCGCTGGCGCGAGTCGGTCTGGAGGTCTCGGAGGACACCACGGTCGGCACTCTTCCCGTGGGCCACAAGCAGTTCATCGAGATCGCCCGCGAAGTGGACCGCAAGAACGCTCGCCTGCTGGTCTTCGACGAGCCCAGCGCCGTCCTCACGGAAAGCGAGGCCGAGCGGCTGCTCGAGACGATGCGCGCCCTTGCCTCCGACGGCATCGGCATCCTCTTCATCACCCATCGCCTCGACGAGGTGATGGCTGTCGCCGACCGCATCGTCGTGCTGCGCGACGGCGAGCGCGTCGCCGAGCTGAAGAAGTCCGAGGCGTCGGTTCAGCGGATCGCGGAGCTGATGGTCGGCCGCAAGATCGAGAAGCGGGAGCTGCCGCCGCGAAGCTTCGAGGTGAGCGACAAGGAGATGGCGCTCGACCTGCAAGACCTGAAGGTCGAGATGCCCGGCGAGCCCGTCACGGGTGTCAGCTTCACCGTGCGCCGCGGCGAGATCTTCGGGATCGGCGGACTGGCGGGCTACGGGAAACTGGGCGTGGCCAACGGCGTCGCGGGGATCTATCCCTCCGGGGGCCGGGTGCTGAAGGACGGAGAGGATCTTCCGCTCAACGATCCCGCAGGCGCCCTGCGCCGCCGCGTCGCTTTCCTGTCGGAGGACCGCAGAGGCGTGGGGCTGCTGCTCGACGAGTCGATCGAGCTGAACATCGGTCTCACCTCGCTGCAGGTGCAAGGCAAGTTCCTGCAAAGCTGGTTACCCGGCCTGAGCCTGCTCGATCGGGGCAACCTGCGCGGCCACGCCCGCGAAATGATCGAGTGGCTCGACATCCGCTGCGTCGGGCCCGACCAGCCCGTGCGGCGGCTGTCCGGCGGCAACCAGCAGAAGGTCTGCATCGCCAAGGCGATCACGCTGGACCCCGACCTGCTGTTCGTCAGCGAGCCGACCCGCGGCGTGGACGTGGGCGCCAAGCAGCGCATTTTGGACGAGCTGGTCGCGCTCAACCGCGAGCGCCGGATGACGATCGTCGTCACCTCCAGCGAGCTGGCCGAGCTGCGGAGCGTTTGCGACCGCATCGCGATCGTGGCCAGGGGCAAGGTGTCGCGGGTCCTGGCTCCCGACGCTCCCGACGTGGACTTCGGCCTGGCGATGGCGGGGTAAAGCATGCGCGAACGAGTCCTGTCGCTCTACGAGAAGTGGGTGGTCAAGCACGTCGCCGAGATCGGCATCCCCAGGCTGCTCATCGGCTGCTTTGTGGCGGCGTTGCTTTGCGTCGCCTACTTGTACGACATGAACCTGTCGCTGCTCCTTTCGGACTCGCTGGTGCGAGTGGGTAGGAATGGCATCCTGGTGCTGGCGCTGCTGCCGGCCGTGCAGGGCGGTCTGGGGCTCAACTTCGGCCTTCCCGTCGGCGTCGCGGCCGGGCTGGTCGGCCTGCTCGTCCCGATGAACCTGGACGTGGGAGGCTGGAAGTGCTTCCTGGTGGCCACGGCGCTGGCGGCCATTTTCGGCTGGCTGGCGGGCCTGGCCTACGGATGGCTGCTCAACCGCGTCAAGGGCCAGGAGATGATGGTCGGCACCTACGTCGGTTTCTCGGCCGTCTCGGGGATGTGCATCTTTTGGCTGCTGGCGCCCTTTCACAACCGCAAGCTGATCTGGCCCATCGGCGGAATCGGCCTGCGCACCACGTTGCCCTGCACCTCGGGGATGAGCCACATCCTCGACAATCTCGGCAAGCTTGAGCTTGGGCAGCTGGCCATTCCGACGGGCTTGCTCCTCTACTTCCTCTTGCTCTGCGGACTGGTGGCGCTGTTCTTCCGCACTCGCACCGGCCTGGCCATCCGCGCCGCCGGTGAGAACCCGCTCTACGCCAAGGCCTGCGGGATCTCCGAGGATCGCACGCGGTTGCAGGCGGCGGCGCTCTCCACGATGCTCGCGGCGATCGGCATCGTGGCCTTCAGCTCCAGCTACGGCTTCGTGCAGCTCTACCAGGCGCCGCTGATGGTGGCCTTCCCGGCCGTCGCGGCGCTTCTGATCGGCGGTGGCTCCGTCTCGCGCGCCTCGGTCTCCCACGTCGTCATCGGGACGCTGCTGTTCCAGACGCTCCTCACCATAGCCTTGCCCGTCGCCAACAAGGTCGTCACCGGCGACATCAGCGAGGTCGCGCGCGTGATCGTCGCCAACGGGATGATCCTCTACGCGCTCACGAGGGGGCCGAGATGATCCACCCCTACGAGCCAGACCTGCTCGGCTTCGCCAGGAGACACGCCGTCCCCGTGACGTTCGTCGCGCTCTGCCTGACGCTCTGCGTGCTCTCCGGCCAGGGGCCGGCCTTCCTCGCCGGCGAGGTCGTCACCCGGCTGGTCCGCAACTCGTTCACCACGCTGTCGCTGATCGTCCCGGTCCTGGCCGGCCTGGGTTTGAACTTCGGCATCGTGCTCGGGGCGATGGCGGCTCAGATGGCGGTCATCGCCGTCGTCCACTGGAACATGTCGGGGCTGTCCGGCTTCCTGGCGGCGGCTGCGCTGGCCGTGCCGCTCGCGCTGGTCTTCGGCTGGCTGGTGGGCCTTCTCTTCAACCGCGCCAAGGGGCGCGAGATGGTGACGGGCCTGATCGCCAGCTTCTTCGCCAACGGCCTCTATCAGCTCCTGTTCCTGTTCCTGGTGGGCACGCTCATCCCGTTCCACGACCCCGGCCTGCTGCTTCCGGAGGGCTACGGCCTGCGCAACACGGTGAACCTCGCGCCCGTCAACTACGCCCTGGACGACATCCTCTCGGCCACCTGGATCCCGCACCAGGGCGTCACGTGGGCCGTCGGCGGCGCCAAGAAAGCGGACTCGGCGCCGTCAGTGGAGCTTCCGAATCCGGTTGCCCAGAACACCTCCGGGCAGGGCACGCCGGTAAAGGTGCCGATCGGCACCTTCGTGGTGATCGCCGGCCTCTGCCTGGCCATCGGCGCCCTGATGTCCACGAAGCTGGGCCAAGACATGCGCGCCGTCGGGCAGGACATGCACATCGCGGAGATCGCCGGCATCCCCGTCGATCGGACGCGCCTGATCGCCGTGGCCATATCCACCGTGCTCGCGGCCTGGGGGCATCTGGTCTACTTGCAGAACATGGGCACGCTCAACACCTACAGCAGTCACGAGCAGATCGGCATGTTCGGGGTCGCCTCGCTGCTGGTGGGCGGCGCCTCCGTCACTCGCGCCACCGTGTGGCAGGCGCTGCTGGGCACTCTGCTCTTCCACACCCTGTTCGTGACCTCGCCGCTGGCCGGCAAGACGCTGATGGGCGACCCGCAGATCGGCGAATTCTTCCGCGTGTTCGTCGCCTACGGCGTCATCGCGCTCGCCCTGGCGCTGCACGCCTGGCGCGGCGGCAATCAGAAGTGAGGCCGTGGACGAGAAGAGGCCGATAGGCCGGTCGGCTTTCCTGCGTCACGGCCTGGCTCAGCTGCTGGGAAAGCTGGTGGAGGGCCTCGAGCAAGTCCAGGAGCAGGTGGTGCCTCGACGCTTCCGGCCGCCCGGCGCGCAGTCGGAGCCCGAGTTCCTGGCGACCTGCCAGCGCTGCAACGCCTGCGTGCGCGCCTGCGAGCCCGGCATCCTGATGGTGATGCGGCCCGGCCACGGCATCGCCACCGGCACTCCCTACCTGGAGCCGCACTCCGGTCCCTGCCAGCTGTGTCCCACGCTGCCTTGCATCGCCGCCTGCCCGAGCGGCGCCCTGCGCCCCATCCCGCTGGATCAGGTCCGCATCGGCATGGCCGTGCTCGACCCGGTCACCTGCATCGCTTTCCACGGCCAGCAGTGCCGCGTCTGTCTCGACGTCTGCCCGCTGCCCGGCAAAGCCATCGCCTTCGAGGAGAACCTCCCCCGGATTCTGGAGGACCGCTGCACCGGCTGCGGAGTCTGCTCCTTCGCATGCGTCGCTCAGCCCACCGCGATACGGATCCGCCATCTGTAGAAGCAGCTGAAGGCGGGGCTCCGCCCCCGCGATAACGCGCGCGCAACGAGGGACTGCCGGATGGGAGATTCCCCTCCGGCCCCTGCGTGCCTTGCTTCCAGGGGCCAGAGCCCCGGCCGGTCGATCATCCCCTATCGTCGCCGTCTTTTGCCGACGCCATGTGCTGCGTCGAGCTTCGCGGCACCACCAGCAGCGCCGAGCAGATCGGCCGCTCGTGGCGATCGCTGGGAGAGTTGATCACCTGGCCCGTCACCCAGCACGTGGTGGAGCCGCCGCCGTCCATGTTGAGCGCGTCGGCCGCGCCCAGCGACAGCAGGATCTCGGCGAGCTCGGGGAGCGTGGCGCCCGAGGCGTCCGGCGGGTGGCGGCCGTCGACGGCGACCAGCAGCAGCTTGCCGGATGCGGTGAGGCCGACGCCGGTTCGCGGCGCTCGTTCCAGGGCGAACTGTCGGGTGAAGTGTTCGGATTCGTAACCGGCGACGACCTTTCCGCCGACGACCAGCCGGGGGCCGCCGCCCACGGCGACCAGGCTGCTGTTCCAGGGCGGAGTGAGGCCGTACTGGTAGCTCACTTCGTCGCCCGGCCGCAGGCCGGCGAGGGCGGCGGGCAGCGGGCCTTCCTTGCTCAGGACGAAACCTTCCGGGGGGATCGGCAAGTCGCACTCGCCCGTGGCGAGGACCTTTCCGCCCGCGACGGAGGCTTCGAAGCCCTGCCCGCGCGTCAGAGTGCTGGCGCCGTAGTCGTGGGTGTAGAGCAGCAGTTTGCCGGCCTCCCGAGCCTGATTGAGGCCGTCGATGGCCATCTCTGCTCCTCGGGCTTGAATGCGGCCCGAAAGCTCGGGATTGCCGAGGAGCACGCGGCCGCCGGGAAAGATGCCGACGGCGGCGCGGCTGAAGATCGGCGCCGAGAGCAGGCGGCCCGAGCTGACGAGCAGTCCGAGCGGGTCGCCGTTTCCATGGATTGCGAAGAACCCGGCGTTGACGCCGCCGACGGCCGCGTGCGCCGCCGCGATGTCGGAGAGCGTGAGGCGGGCATGGATGCGGTCCTTGGCCAGGGCGAGCGCGACCTCGAAGTCGCCGCTGGCGGGATCGACGCGGTGCGCGAACACCGGCGAGCCGGCCCCATCGCGAGCGGTCCAGCGGTATTGGTAGAAGTTGTAGCCGCGGCCGCGCTCGGCCTTGCGGCCCGCGCTCAGGTGGCCCAGGGTGACCGGTAGTACGACCTCGGCAGAACGATCGTGGCCGGCGACCTCGAAGTCGAAGAGCAGCGTGCGTTGCTGGCCTGCGGCGGTCCGCGACTGAGCGGAGGGCGCAACGCCATCGGCGAGGGTTAGCCAGACCTCGTGGGTCATCGAGGACTCGGTGCGGATCTCCGTGGGGCCGAACGCGGTCGAGAGCTCGCGAAGCCGTTCGGCCAGGCTGCTGCGATCGACGGGCGACACCCGGAAGCCGAAGCGGTGGGCCTGGGGTTCGTACTCGGTCTGAAAGTCGACGGTGCTGCTGAAGTCGAGCATCAGCGCGAGACTGGAAACGGCGTGGGCCACGTGAACGCGCCGCAGGTTCGCGGCGACCTCGGCGGCCGGCGGCGTGCTGAGCGGAGGGGTCGGCAGGGCGGCCGGCGGAGCCAGCGCCAGGGCCGGCGTTGCGGTCGCGGCCAACCCCGAGAGCGTGAGCGTCAGGGCCGGCGGCAGCGGCGCCTGGCGCGGGTCGCGGTGTGGTACGGCGAACCCCTCCATCGCGACGAAGAAGAAGCAGCCCAGCATCGCCAGGCAGACCGAGGCCATCAAGTTGAGGAGGAAGCGCATGCAGCAGCCCCTCGCCGGGGCCTGCCATCAATATCGGAAATGGCGGAGGATCGGCTGAGGGTAGCTGTGCTATAACGTCAGGCCAAATGGGAAAGAAGAGGCCTGCCGGTCGCCGGCAATCGTTCGACGGCGATCCGATCGAGTGGATCGAGGACTTCGTGGAGCGCGTCCGCGAGCGTGTGTTCGGGCTGCGCGTGCACGAGTGGGTGATGCTGGCCGTCGCCCTGGTGCCGCTGGTTTTCGTGCCGCAGATCCTCGACCTGTACGACATGCCGAAGCGGATCGCGCTCAACCTGTTGGTGTTCTTGCTGGTGATTTTCCACTCGTTCGCTTCGCTGCGGGACGACGGAGGCATTCTTCTGCCTCGGGGCCGCATCGTCTGGCCGGTGCTGGCTTACTTCGTCGCGATGGGGCTGGCATGCGTGAAGGTGATCAACGGAGCCGATGCGCTGGACAGCCTGTTGCAGCAGGGGTTGCCAGCCTTGCTGGCGCTGATCCTCCTGGTGCGCGGCATCTCCGAGGGAGCGGCGGAGAGCTTTGTGAGTTGTTGCATTCTCACCTGTACGATGGCTGTGGTGCTTGGGTTGGCGCAGTTCGCCGGCGTGGAGACGGAGACCTGGGGCCTGCGCCAGGTCATCAAGCCGGCGTCCTGTTTCGGCAACAAGAACATGGCGGCCGAGTACGTGCTCAGCGCCTATCCCTATCTGCTCTACAGGTGGGAGCTGGCGGGGTTCGGGGGAATTCACACGTTCACCGTGGCGATGGTGTTGAGCTTCATCTTCGTATCGCAGACGAAGGCCACGTGGTTCGGATCGTTCATCTTGCTGGCGCTCTTCGGATGGCGGGTGTTGTCTTCGCCGCCGGCGCGAGCCCGCTTTGGCCGCAACGCGCCGATGCTGGCGGGAGGGGCCTTCGTCTTCCTGTTGCTCATCAACCTGCCGGCCCTCATGGCGGGGAAGAGCGACTCGGCCGGCGTCGCGGCCGTCGAACACGCGGTTTCGTCCACGGAGGGGTCGGCGAAAGTGCGGTTCGCGCTTTGGGCCAACACGGTCCCGATGCTGAGGGACGTGGGCCCGCTGCTGGGCACCGGCCCTGGCAACTGGTACCTGCACTACCCGAAGTATGCGTTCGCCGTGCTGCACGATCCCACCTTCAGCACCGCCGCGCAGGCCGAGCATCCGCACAACGACAGCATTCAGATCCTGGGCGAGGCGGGTCTTCTGGGAGTCCTGGCCACTGTCTGGATCGTCCTGACGCTGGGACGCGTTTTCTTTGCCAACCCGCTCGCTCTCTCCGAGGATGTCTCGCCGGCGGCGCAGCGCAACTTCTATGTGGGGTTGTCGTTGCTGGGCATTCTCATCGACGGAGTGTTCGCCTATCCGCTGCACCTGGCACCCGGGGCCGGTTACTTCTGGGTGGGCACGGCGATCCTGGTCGCCTTCACTCCGGGCTTCGAGGTGAAGCCGTGGCGGCTGCCGGGAGCGGCGATCACGGTGATCGTCGTCTCGTTGCTCAGCGCGTTCGCGGCAATGCGCGACCTGCGCCTGATGGCAGCCAACTACTACTATCGCCTGGGCGCTATCTCGATGGCGGGCAGCAACTGGAAGGAAGCCGATCAGCACATTTCGGCCTCGCTCGGGTATGACGCGACGCGTTACCGAACTCACTCGGTGCTGGGGCGCTGCCTGGCGATGGAGGGCCGGATCAAGGACTCGATCGCCCAGTATCAGGCTGCTCTTGCCTGCCACCCCAACCAGATCAACGTCCTCTACAACCTGGCGCACTCGCTCAAAGGCGACAACCAGGTCGACGAGGCGATCAAGATCCTGAAGCGATCCATCCAGGTCGTGCCCAACTTCCAGGAAGGGCTCTACTTGCTAGGCTCGTTCGAGAAGGAGACCGGCAAACGCGACGACGCGATCGCTACGTTCAAGCGCCTCACGGAGGTCGCGCCCACCTACGCCGATGCTTTCAACGAGCTGGGCAATCTCTACAAGGACCAGAAGAAGTACCCGCTGGCCGAAACTGCTTACCGGAAGGCGCTGGAGGCCAAGCCGGCCTATGGCGAGGTCTTCAACAACCTGGGCGTCGTTTTTCTCGAGCAGAACAAACTGGCGCCCTCCGCGGAGAACTTCAAGAAGGCGATTGCGCTGTCGCCCGGCTATCCCGGGAGCTACTACAACCTGGCGCGCGCCGAGACCGGCCTGGGGCACGCCGCCCAGGCGATCGAGGCCTATCGCCAGTTCGTGAACCGCTGGACCGGCGATGACGGCATGTCCAACGGCGCCAAGGCCGAGATCGCGCGCCTGGAGCGCCTGCTGGCCGCCCCGCCCGTGGTCGTAAAGCCCGTCGCGCCCGCTCCCACGCCCGCGAAGTCCATCACGCCCGCGAAGACCAAGTAGGGCAGGCCATCGCGCCTGCCCGACTGCAGGCAGAAGTCCTCACGGAAACACGGCGGGCGCCGAGTCCTGGTAGCCCTCGCCGTTGAGCGCCTTCATCAACTCCACCAGCGAATTGGCTTCGTCATCGGTCAGAGGCAGCGGTTCCATCTTGGGGCTCAGGTGCGGGTTCTTGGTGCCGCCCTTGCGGTAGTGGGCGACCACGTCTTGAAGCGTGGCCAGCGAGCCGTCGTGCATGTAGGGAGCGTGCAAGGCCGTCTCCCGGAGGCCGGGCGTCTTGAAGGCGCCCAGGTCCTCGCTCTTGCTCGTGATGGCGAAGCGGCCCTTGTCGGCGAAGTCTTTCTTCGCCTCGTCCCAGCCGATGCCCAGGTTGTGGAACCGGGAGTCCGTGAACGCGATGCCGACGTGACAGCGGCTGCAGTTGGCCTTGCCGAAGAACAGCTCGTCGCCCTTCTTCGCGGCGTCGCCGACGGCCTTCTGATCGCCGGCCTTCCAGCGATCCCACTGCGAGTTGCCTGACAGGCGCGTCCTTTCGTAGTCCGCGATCGCCTTCGTGATCCGCTCGAGAGTCACCTTTTCGTCGCCGAAGGCCTTCTTGAAGAACGCACGATAGTTCGCGTTGCCCGCGACCGTCTTCACCACCACCTCGTGCGTGTTGCCCATCTCGATGGGGTTGGCCATCGGGCCCGATGCCTGGTCTTCCAGCGAGCTGGCGCGGCCGTCCCAGAACGTCTCGGGGAAAAACGCGAAGGCGGCGTTCAGAAAGCTGGGGGCCTTGCGCTTGCCCTTCTGCCCACCGATGCCCGTCGAGACCGGGGTCGGCTGGCTGAAGCCGTCATCTGGGACGTGACACGTGGCACAGGCGACGGTGTTGTCCGCGCTGAGTCGTTTGTCGAAGAACAGCCATCGTCCCAATCGCACCCGCTCGGGCTCGGGCGGCTTTGGCAGCTCGGCGAGCTTGCGTTCGATTCCCAGCGGAGACGCCGGAATGGGTGCCACGGGGTTGGCCTTCTCCAGTCGCTCCAGCGTCGGCGCGCTCGCGGCGGGTGCCGCCGGTGGCTCCGCAAGAGCCGTGCTCCATCCCAGAACCGCCAGCCCCACGCCCACTGCCACGCTCAATCGTGCGATCATCGCGTCCTCCTTGCCCCTACCCCCTGGCCGGATCATCTTACACCTCAGTCGCGCGCCATCCAATCGCGCAACGCGGCCAACGCGCGGGCTCTGTGGCTGAGCTGGTTCTTTCTTCCGATCGGCAGCTCTGCCATCGAGCGGTCCAGTCCCTCCACCAGGAAGACCGGGTCGAACCCGAAGCCTCCCGCTCCGCGCGGGGCTGTCAGGATCGAGCCGGGGCACACGCCTTCGAAGAAGTGTCGCGCGCCGCCTGGAAGCGCCAGGGCCACGACGCACACGAACCGGGCGCCTCTGTCGGGCTCGGGAACTCCCGCCAGCTCTTCCAGGAGCCGCCGGATCCGGTCGCCGTCGCTGGTGCCATAGCGTGAGGAGTGCAGTCCCGGGCGGCCTCCCAGCGCGGCGACTTCCAAACCCGAATCGTCGGCCATCGTCGGCAATCCCGTCGCGGCGTGCAGCGCCTCGGCCTTGAGCAGCGCGTTGCCTTGGTAAGTGTCCGCCGTCTCGTCGGCCGGCGGCGGCGCGTCCGGCACCTGGGTCTGCGCCCTCAGCTCGCCGACCCATCCGCCGAGGACCTCACGAATCTCGCGGAGCTTTCCCGCGTTGTGCGTCGCTACGAGCAGAGTGGAGAAGCGCATGGCAGCTGCCCCCCGCACCCTTACTCGCTTACAGCACCGGGAAGTGCTTCCGAACGACGGCCTGGTTCTCCAGTTCCTCGATCCAGGCCTTCAGCACTTTCTCGCGCTTCTCGGGCATCAGCTTCTCGCGGATCTTCGACTTGGCCGTCTCGAAGCTGGCGGGTTTCGCGCCCTCGCGGCTCACCAGCTTGAGGATGTGCCAGCCCAGGAACGTCTTCACCGGCCGTGGGAACACCTTGCCGGCTTCGGCGGTCTCGAGCGCCTTGCGAATCTCGGGGATCACCGTGTCGCTCGTGATCTGACCGCCCTTGTCCTTCGTCGTCGGATCGCGAGAGTACTTCTTGGCGAGGTATTCGAAGCTTTCGCCCTTCTGGGCCAAGTCGAGAACCTCCTTGGCGACCTCTTCCTCGGTGACCAGGATGTGCTGCAAGGAAATCTTCGCGGGCTCCTCGAAATCGCTTCTGTGCGAGTCGAAGTAGCTGCGCATCTCGGACCCGGTGACCTCCGGGTTGAGGGTCTCTTTGATCTCCGTCGCGATCTTCTCGTCGAACGGCTTGTAAGCGACGGGGTCGCGCTTCTCCATCGAGAACAGGTGCTGCGTCCGGCCGAATACCACCGGCTCCGACAGCTTCCCGGGCTCCAGCGACTTGAGGCCGTCGACGATCTTTCTGTGCAGGCCGCGCACGGAGTAGACCTCTCGCTGCACCGCCTCCGGCAGCGCCGGGACGTCCTCGTCGCTCAGAGTAATATCCTTCCACAGACCGCCATCCTTCGCGTCGGCTCCGTCGCTGCCGGCCTTTACGATATCCTCGAAGCTCCGCTTCTTGGCGTCCTTGGCCAGCCCCTCGCCGGCGAACTCCTTCTTGAGCTTCGCCAGTTCGTCGAGCACCGCGGCCTCCGCCTTTTTGTCGACCAGCCGCTGCTCGATCTCCTTCTTGACGTCGGCCAGCACCTTGAACTCGCTCGGCAGGACCTCGACCAGTTGCACCAAATGCAGGCCCTTGGCCGACTTCACGGGGCGGCTCACTTCGCCGGCCTTCAGCTCCGTGACGATGTCGGTGATCGACTCGTCGAGATAGCCGTTGGCGCCCACCTCGTCGACCAGCGGGCTCTTCTTGTTCTCGCCCAGGACCAGCGTGCCCAGGTCGCCGCCGGTGGAGGCCGATTTGGCTTCGCTGAACTTCTTGGCTGCCTCGTCGAATGCGGTCGAGGCCGTGGTGTCCATCGACTCGTGGACGCTCTTGGCGATCTCGCCGAGCTTCGACCGGGCGGCATCTTCGCGCTTGCTCTGCTCCAGGTCCTTGGTCAGTTCGAGCTTCTTCACGTCGAAGAGCTTGTCGCGGAGCAGGTCCTTCTCGGGCATCGGATGCTTGGTGGTGACCTGAAAGATGTGGAAGGCCTTTTCGGCCGGCACGACCGGGCTCACCTGGCCGGCTTCCAGCTCCTTGACGGTGCTGCCTAGCGGCTCGGGCAGCTCGCTCGGCCTCAACGTGCCGCGCTCGCCGGCCTTCGCCTTGAGCTCGTCGTCGTTTTCCTTGGCGGCCAGGGCGGCGAAGGACTCGCCCTTCTCGATCCGCTCCCGCAGGTCGTCGGCCTTCTTGCGCGCCGCCGATCGCTCGGCGTCGGTCTTGCCGAAGGCGATGCGGATCTCGCTGACGTCGACGGGGCTCTCCACGGGGAACTTCTCGTCGAAGCGCTTGCGCACCTCTTCGTCGCTGACCTTCGCTGCATCCTTGAATGCGTCGGAGGCCGGGTCCAGGAAGATGTGGCGCAGGTGCACTTTCTTGGCGGCCTTGAAGTCGCTCTTGTGTTCCTCGTAGTACTTGGCGACCTCGTCGGCCGCGATCTTGACCTGCTTCTTCCAGCGCTCCGCGGAGGGGTCGAACATCAGGTGGCGGACGGTGACCTTGTCGGCCAGCTTCCAGCGCGCCTTGTGCTGCTCGTAGTAGGTCTTGATCTCGGTGTCGTTGACTTGCGTCCGGAGCTTGGCGACGATGTCGGTTCGGACCGACGCGAGCGGCTTGACGCCCTTGCCGTCGGTCGACTTGAACTCGGCCGGGTGGGACTGGTAGTAGTCCTCGACGGCCTTGTCGGTCACGGCCTTGCCGCCGGTGACGGACTGGACGACGCGCTCCTGCTTCACCTGCCGCTCGACGTACTTGCGCAGGGCGGGCTCGTTCATGTTGATGGAGGCCAGCAGCTTGTCCTTGCCGCCGGCCTTGTCGTAGTTCTTCTGCAGGATGTCGTCGACGTCCTTGCCGACGTCCATGTTCAAGGAGTCGGCTTCCATCATCACGAGGCGTTCCTTGACCAGGTTGTCGAGGATGACCTCGCCCATCAAGGTCTTGAACGCTTTGGCGGAGGTGGTGCTTCCGCGGTAGATCTGGCTGTTCTGCCGGGCGTTGACCACGGCGCGGTTGAGCTCACCCTCGGTGAGGAACTCGCTCTTGCCCTTGTAGACGACGGTGGCGACCTGCCGGGGGTCGCCGAAGTCCAGCTCCTGTTGCTGCTCTTCGGACTTCTTCTTGGCGGCCTCCTGGGCAGCCTGCTTCTCGGCGTTCTGCCGGCCCGACCAGATGGAGCCTGCCGCGATGAAGAAGATGGAAAGGACGAACGTGGCGATGATGAGCCAGATGAAGCCCTTCATCCTGCGGCGGAAGAAATCGACCATCATAAGAACCAGGATCTCCTTGAATGGCGCAAATTGCGAATGAGGAGTGAACCCCGCCACCCCCAAGGGGCGCCGGAGGCCCGTGATTCTACAATCTCCCCCCCGAAATGGCAAGAATGAGGAATTGAGGGCATCGGTAACCCGGGCACGCCTTCACTCGTAGTGGAGTCGACACGGATCCGCGCGGCTGCGCGCGGGCTCCGCTTTTCCGCGGACCCGCTCGAAGCCACGCGCCCGCTCGCAGCTCTCAGGAGGCGCCTGGTGAACCCAACCCGAACTCTCGCTCTCGCTCTCGCCGTCTCGATCCTCGCACCCGCCCTGTCGGCGGCGGCGGGCTTGCCCACGATCAACCCTCGCCTGCGCGTTCCCGACCTGAACGTCGGCAGCTACGTCAAGGTTCCCACCTTCACCACGGCCTCCCTCCCGAAAGACTTCCTCGACAAGAGCTGGCTCTTCGGCGCGATGGTAGAGGCCTGCACCGACAACTACCTGACCCTGGGCGAGGGCGCCGGTCCCTACAAGGTCCGCTGGACGGTCGAGGGCGACAAGGCGCTGATGGTGCTCGACCAGCGCGAGCGCGTGCCCTCCATCGGCGCGGGATCGCAGGACGTGCTGAACCGCTACCCGATGCGCGAGAACGGCGACGCGGTCGAAATCGACCTGGCCCATCCGGAGATCATGTCCCTCGGCCTGCTCGTCGACCGGAGCGGCTACTCGGGCGTCCGCCCCGGCTACGTGTACGACCTGGTGACCGAACCCGGCTACGTGAGCTGGGGAGAGAAGTTCGTCTGCCAATCGACCGGCGGCCAGGACAAGCCGGGCCAGATGACGGTGGCCATCAAGTACTTCCTCAAGGCGGCGACGCCCTCCGCCACGTTCAAGCCCAGGGTCTATCCGGAGCAGGACACGCAGCGCTACGGCTTCTTCACGACCACCATCCAGCAGAAGCAAGCCGACGGGCGTTGGAAGGCGCAGGATCTGGCCGATCGCTGGGACCTGATCGACGGCAAGGGCACCGACCTTCCCGGCGACCTGCGGTGCCACGTCCTCTACTGGGTGGACTATCCGACTCCCTATGGCAACGGCGCCGTCGGCCCCAGCATGTCCGACCCCGACACCGGAGAACAGCTGGACGGCGACGTGATCTTCTATGCCGACAGCTATCGCGACAGCATCGCGCGCCTGCGCCACCAGGCCGCCGCCGAGCATGGCAAGCCCAGCCCCGAGGCCGGCGCCGCGGACGAAAAAGCGTCCCCTCCCGCCGCTGGCCGCCAGACGGTCAAGCCGGCCCAACTCCTGGCCGACAAGTCCTCCAACCCTCGCAGGAACCGCGGCTTCAAGCTCACCTGCGGTTCGGGGCCGGCTCTCACCTTCACGCCCACCTGCGAACGAGGCTCCGGAGAGGCGGAGAGGATGTCCGTCCTGGCGCACCTCGACATCAGCACGATGACCGACGAGCAGGTGTTCACCCGGATGATCCAGGAGACCGTGCCCCACGAGATCGGCCACAC
>JACQFU010000568.1 GCA_016199905.1 Candidatus Wallbacteria bacterium | reverse complement strand
GGCGTGACGGCCAACCACATCCTGGGACTGGAGGTGGTGCTGGCGGACGGCGAGGTCCTGGAGCTGGGCGGGCGCCACGTCGATCCCCTCGGCTACGACCTGACGGGTCTGTTCGTGGGCTCGGAAGGAACGATGGGGATCGCGACGAAGATCGTCTGCCGCATCGCGCGCTCGGCGGAGGGCGTGCGGACGATGCTGGCGAGCTACGGTCGAATGGAGGACGCCGCAGCCTCCGTGAGCGCGATCGTCGCGGCAGGGATCGTGCCGGCCGCGCTCGAGATGATGGACGGACCGATCATCCGGGCCGTGGAAGAGTTCATCGGCGCCGGCTATCCGGTCGATGCGGCGGCCGTGTTGCTGATCGAGGTGGAGGGGCCGGTCGACGGACTCGAGGCGCCGTTGGCTCCATCGAAACGATTTGCCGGGAGCGCGGGGCCGGGAGCTTCCGCCTGGCCGCGAGCGAGGCCGAGCGGCAGCGGCTGTGGGCCGGCCGCAAGGGGGCGCTGGGCGCGGTCGCCCGTCTCAAACCTCGCTACTATCTGCACGACGGCGTCGTGCCGCGCACGCGGCTGCTGGAAGTCCTGCGCGTCATCGCCGCGGCCGCCGCGCGCCACCGGCTCACGATCGTGAACGTGTTCCACGCCGGCGACGGCAACCTGCACCCCCTGATCCTCTTCGACCCCGCCGATGCCGCCGAGACCGCACGAGTCCACGAAGCCGGTGAGGAGATCATGCGCGCTTGCGTGGAGAGCGCCGGAACGCTCTCCGGCGAGCACGGGATCGGCATCGAGAAGAACGAAATGATGGACTGGGTCTACACGGCCGAGGACCTCGCAGCGATGAAACGCGTGCGAGACGCTTTCGACCCCGCCGGGCTGGCCAACCCGAACAAGGTCTTCCCCTGTCGCGCCACGTGCGGCGAGGTCCACGGCCCACAAGGCGCCGGTTCGACCGGCGCGCCCCAGGGAGGGATGTGGGTTTGAGCGCGGCGCTGATTCCGGAGAGCCTGGCCCATGCGGCTCAGATGGACGCAGAGGCCGCGCGCGCCGGAAAGCGGCTCACTCCCTCCGGCGGCTGCACGCGCGGATGGCTGGGACGCCCGCCCGTCCCGGGGAGCGTGCAGCTCTCGACGGCCGCCCTGCGCGACGTCGTTCACTACGAATCCGACGACCTGACGATCACCGTGCAAGCGGGCCTTCGTTTCCGGGACCTTCAGGAGCTGCTGGCCCGGCATCGGCAGTGGGTGCCGGTCAACCCGCCCGAGGCGGCCGGTTCGACCCTGGGTGGACTGCTGGCGACGGGCGCGTGCGGTTCGTTGCGCTCGCGCTACGGCGCCTGGCGCGACTTGACGCTCGGGATGTCCGTGGCGCTGTCCAGCGGAGAGGTCGTCAAGAGCGGCGGACGCGTGGTGAAGAACGTGACCGGTTACGACGTGCACAAGCTGCACGTCGGCGCGCTGGGCACGCTCGGGCTGATCGGACAGGTGAGCCTGAAGGTTCTGCCGGTGCCGGCCGAGCGGCGGCTGGTGCTCGCGTCCTTCGCGCAGACGAGCGATGCCGTCCGCGCGGCAAGCTCCATCGCGGGCTCGCAGCTGGAGCCGGCGGCCGTGGAGGTGCTTGCGACGCCGGCCGGCGGCGAAGACGTCTTCGGGTTGCGCGGCGTTGGTCCGGGTGCCGGCTCGGCGGGACGGTGGGCGCTGGCCGACGCGCTCCGGGCGGGGGCGTGCCTGGCCGTGCGGCTGGCCGGACCCGCGGCGGGGTGCGCACGCGCCGTGCGCGATCTGCGCGCGATCGCGCAGACCACGGGCAGCCGTCGCTGGGCCGAACTGGAGGCGGCCGAGTGCGACGCCGCCTGGGCTGCGCTCGACGACGCCCCCGTGGCGGCTGCGTCGGTCTGCCGCGTCACGGCACCGCCCGCTACGGTGGGCGAGATGGTCTCGGAGGGCGCCTCTCTCGCTGGCGCGCGCTTCGCCGCCGACCTGGCCGCGGGGGTGCTCTGGCTGCTCTGGGACGAGGACGCCCTCGTCGCGCCGGCTGTGGAGCGCTTGCGAGCGAAGCTCGGCCCAAGCGGGGCAACCGTGTTGATGAAGGCACCGGAAGCGGTCCGAGCCCAGGTCGACGTTTGGGGGCCGCCGCCTCCGGCCTACCGTCTGATGCTGGCCGTGAAGCGAGCCCTCGACCCTGCCAACGTCTGGAACCCGGGCCGGTACGTCGGGGAGATCTGAGCGCCGTGGCCTATCCCGACTTTTCGGCTGCCCAGGACTGCGTAAGCTGCGGTCTCTGCCTGCCGCACTGCCCGACCTACCGCGAGTATCCGGTGGAGATGGCATCTCCGCGTGGACGCATCCAATTGATGAAGGGACTCCATTCGGGCGAGTTGGCGCCGGGCGAGGCGCTCGACGAGCACCTGTCGCTCTGCTTGGCTTGCCGCGCCTGCGAGACGGCTTGCCCGTCCGCGGTGAAGTTCGGAACACTGATCGAGAGTGCGCGAGTCGTCCTCCGGCAAGGGCGACGGGGTAGCTGGGGACAGCGGCTGGGCGACCTCTTCATGCGGCACGTCTTCCCGCGTCAGGGGCGGCTGGCCTCGGTTGCGGCGCTGATGCGCCTCTACCAGACGAGCGGTCTGCAGCGACTGTTGCGCGAGACGCCGTTCGCGCGGCTGCTGCCCGGCCGTCTGGGCGAGCTGGAATCGATGATGCCCGAGACCTCGGAGTTCGGCGCGATGCTGGGGATGGCTGCCGAGCACGAGCCCTTCGGCGCCGAGCGGGGACGTGTCGGGTTTCTCTCCGGTTGCGTCATGCAGCTCACGATGGCGGCCACTAACTCCTCCTCGGTGGATGTCTTGAGGTTTAATGGGTTCCGCGTCTTCGTGCCGCCCGCGCAGCGCTGCTGTGGCGCCCTGCACCTGCACAATGGGTATTTGCCGGAAGCTCGCGAGCTGGCCCGCGCGAACATCGCGGCGTTCGAGGCGGCCGGCGTCGAGGCGATCGTGACCAACGACGCGGGTTGCGGCATCACCCTCATGGAGTACGGCATGCTGGTCGACGTCGATCCCGTCTGGGCGGCGCGAGCCGCGGCTTTCCGAGCGCGCGTGCGAGACATCCAGGAGTTCCTGGCCGAGCGCGGCCTGCGGCCCCCTTCGGGCCGCGTGGCCGTGCGCGCGGTCTACGACGACCCCTGCCATCTGCTCCACGGCCAGAAGGTGAAGGTCCAGCCCCGCCAGCTCCTGCGCGCGATCCCGGGCCTGGAGCTGGCCGAGGCGCCCGAGGCCGACTGGTGCTGCGGCAGCGCGGGGATCTACAACATCACCCACACCGAAATGTCGCTCGCCATCCTGCGGCGCAAGGTCGACGACTTGCTATCGACCCAGCCCGACGTGGTCGTCACGGCCAACCCGGGATGCGCCTTCCAGTTGCGGTACGGATTGCGCCGCGCCGGCCACGACGTGCCGGTGCTGCACGTGATGGACCTGCTCGCTCTCGCCTACCGGGACGAGGGCGCGCCGCCGGCTATCCCTCCCGGCCTCGCTCGAAAGGAGCCCCCCGTTTGAGAACCCCTGCCCTGTTCTTCTGCCTGCTGTCAACGCTGACCGCCGCCTTCGCCGCTTCGCCGGCGATGCTCGGCAAGGAACGCCACCTGGCCAACATCCGCCAGCTCACCTTCGGCGGACAGAACGCGGAGGCCTACTTCAGCCCCGACGGCCAGTGGCTGATTTTCCAATCCACCCGCGACGGCGCCGCCTGCGACCAGATCTACACGATGCGCATCGACGGCTCCGGCCCGCGGCGTCTGAGCTCGGGGCGCGGGCGCACGACCTGCGCCTACGTCTATCCGGACGGTAAGCGTTTCCTCTACGCCTCGACGCACCTGGTATCGCCCGATTGCCCCCCCGCCCCCGATCGGTCCCACGGCTACGTCTGGGGCGTGTTCGCTTTCGACATCTTCTCGGGCTCTCTCGACGCACCCGACTCGCTGAAGCGGCTCACCGACTCGTCCGGATATGACGCCGAAGCCACCATCAGCCCCGACGGCAAGACCGTCGTCTTCACGTCCGACCGCGACGGCGATCTGGAGCTTTACACGATGGACCTCGAGGGCCGCCACCAGCACCGGCTCACTCGCCGGCCCGGCTACGACGGCGGCGCTTTCTTCAGCCCGGACTCCAAGCGTCTGGTCTACCGCGCCGACCATCCCGAAGGCGCGGCTCTCGCAGAGTACCGCAGCCTGCTTCACCAGCGGCTGGTGCGCCCGACACACATGGAAATCCGAGTGATGGACGCCGACGGCAGGAACGACCGCCAGGTGACTCGAAATGGCAAGGCCAACTTCGCTCCCTACTTCCACCCGGACGGCAAGCGGATTGTCTTCGCCTCCAACATGCTCGACCCGAACGGACGCGCCTTCGAGCTGTTCCTCGTCGGCGGCGACGGGCGGGGCCTGGAGCGCGTCACCTTCGACGGCACCTTCGCGGCCTTTCCGATGTTCAGCCCGGACGGAAGGAAGCTCGTTTTCGCGTCGAATCGGAACGGCAAGGTCCCGCACGAGACGAACGTGTTCATCGCGGATTGGGTGGAATGAGGAAGTACTCGCTCAGCCCCTGGCAGACGGCGCTGGCGATGACGGCGCGGCGCTGCTCGGTGCGCAACTGCGCGAGTTGGGTGCGATCGCCGATGAAGCAGGTCTCGACCAGCACGGCGGGCTTGTCGTGGACTTCACGCAGCACGACGAAGTCGGACCGCCGCACACCCTTCGGGAGAGCGGTTTCCGGATACTCCTGGAAGAAGCGGTTGTAGAGCCTCAACTGGCCGGCGGAGGGCGACTCGTCGGAGGGAGGAGGATGCAAGGCCGCGGCTTCTTCCATCGCGCTCTCGGGAAGCGGCCTCTTGCGATGGGCGCGGGCGAGCTGGCGGCGACGGGCGTCCTCGAGGCGCATCCGCCGTCGAGCCTCCTCGGGCGGCGAATCGGTGGTGCCGAGCGCGGCCGACACGTGCCGGAACAGGGCCCCGGCCAAGCGGTTGGACTCCGCGGGCTGGCCCCGCCGGAGCCGCTCACCGAGCAGCTCCGAGTAACCGGGCAAGGGCAGGTTCTTGCGTGCTGGCGAAAAGACGTACGCGGCCGTGTAATCGATGCCGTCGACGGGCCGGCCTCCGAGCGGAGTCGGATCGGACAGAACGGAGTAATTGAAGTGTATGGACACGAAGGCGTCGGCTTCGAGGACCCGGCCGGCGATGCCGCGGCCATAGAGATCGAGCGTCTCGTCGGAGTCGCGGGTGAGGAAGACTTCGGCGCCGGCGGCCCGCAGCCGGTCGGCCAAATGCCGGGCCACGCCGAGCGTGAGGTCCTTCTCCGCAAGGCGAAACTGCTCCAGGCCCTGCCGCCGGTAAACGCCGGTAGCACCCGAGTCCCGGCCACCGTGACCCGCGTCGACGACGATTCGCTTGCCGCGCAGAGGGCCGGAAGTCGGCGCGGCGCCGCAGGACTGCGCGGCGGCGCCTTCACGGCGCAGGACGTCTGCCAGGCCGAGGAGGTGGAGATTTGCCGAGGCGCGCGATTCGGCGCGATCTTCGTCCGATGCCGGAACGACCATGTGGCGGACCATCTCGCGCGCGGCGTCGAGCCCCCCGTTCATCTTTTCCAGGTACCAGGCGCTGCGCCTGCCGGCGTGGCGCCCGGCCCGTGACTCCAGTCGC
>JACQFU010000583.1 GCA_016199905.1 Candidatus Wallbacteria bacterium | reverse complement strand
GTGCTCGCGCTCGATACCGGCGACATGCTCTTCAAAACGCCATGGCCGATAGACACCGAGAAACCTCAGCTGGAGCTGAAAGCCAGGACCATTGCCAAGATTGTCGGGCAGATGGGTCTGATCGCGGCAGGCGTCGGCGAGTGCGACCTTGCCTCCGGTCCGGCCTTCGCGCTCGAGCTGGCCAAGCAGGCCGGGTTCTACCTGCTGGCTGCGAACGTCGCCGCCAAGGACGGCAAGAAGCCGTTCAACTCCCATATGCTGGTGGATGTCGGCGGCGTGCGTGTCGGCATCTTCGGTCTCACCTCGACCTTGACGGGGACTTCTCCCGGCCAGCAGGGGCTCGTGCAGAGCGAGGCCGTCGCCACGGCGCGTGAGCAGATCGCCTTTCTCCGGCCGCAGTGCCGCATCCTGATCTGTCTGTCCCACATGGGCCTGCTGGCAGACCAGGAGCTGGCTCGCCAGACCACTGGAATCGACGTCATCTTGGGCGGACACTCTCGCGAGCTGACCACGGAGCCGATCGTTCTGGGCAGTTCCCTGGTAGCCCAGGCATTCTCGCAGGGCAAGTATGTCGGACGAATCGACATCGACGCGCCCATCGAGCGGCCGCCGACCACGCAGTGGACCTTCGTGCGCGCCGGGCAGCAACCCTCGCAAGACCCGAAACAGTCCCGATTCGCGGCGACCTTCATCCCGCTAGACAAGAACATGGGCGAGGACCCGCCTGTAACCGCCGAGATCAAGAAGTACAACGAGACGGTCGCCAAGCTGGGCTTGGGCGCCAAGCCTCCCGTGCCGCCCATTGGCCGGGGCGTGACGCCCACTGCCAATCCTTTCGTGCCGCAGCCGCAGGGGCCGCCGCCATCCGGCAGCGCCTTCACGTACTGGGGCGCGCCTCTGTGCGCGAGCTGCCACGTCGAGCAGGCCAAGTTCTGGGAGACGACGGTCCACGCGAAGGCGATCGATATCCTGCGCAAGAAGAATCGCGTCAACGACCTGGAGTGCATCGGCTGTCACACGACGGGCTTTCGACAGACCGGCGGGTTCGATGTCACGGCCAAGATGGCCGGTTTCGAAAGCGTGCAATGCGAAGCCTGCCACGGCGCGGGCCTGATGCACGGCCGGGGCGGCATGGCGAAGCTGGCAGGCACGGAGTCCACGTGCCGGCGCTGTCACGACAAGAGCAACAGCCCCGAGTTCGACTTCAAGGCGATGCTCCCGATGATGAGCTGCCCGAAGATGAAGCGGGGTTTGAAGTAAGAGGAGCCTGCGGATGAGCTGGCTCCGCTGGCGACGCCACGATCTGGGGGCCTGGGGCTACGTGCTGCCGGCCGTCGTGGTGCTGGGGCTTTTTCAGGTTCTGCCGATCTTCTACAGCCTGGCGTTGTCGGGCTTCGAGCAGTCGGCGGAGAACCTCTTCAACGAGTTCGTGAGAGCGCGCCACTACCAGACCATGCTGGACGACCCCTACTTCTGGGCGTCGATGCGGAACACGGCGTGGTTTGTCCTGGGCACGGTGCCGCTGTCGATCGTGCTGGCCCTGATGGTGGCCCTGGCCCTCAACGCCGGTGTTCGCGGCACGGGGTTCTACCGGACAGTCTATTTCCTGCCCGTGGTCACGAGTGCCGCCGCGGTATCGCTCGTGTGGAAGTGGGTCTATCATCCGCAGCGGGGGCTCCTGAATGGCCTGATGAACTGGTTGGGGCTGCCCTCGCAGACCTGGTTGCAGGAGCCAACGGGTATTTTCACTCTGGTCGCGAGCCACTTCGGATTGGGCTGGCCGGCCTGGGCGGCAGGGCCAAGCCTGGCCATGACCTCCATCATCCTGATGAGCGTATGGCAGCGCCTTGGGTACAACGTCGTGATTTTCCTGGCCGGTTTGCAGAACATCCCGCAGGAGCTCTACGAGGCGGCCAAGATCGACGGCGCCGGGCCGCTGGCGCGCTTCTGGAACATCACCTGGCCGCTGCTCTCGCCGACGACCTACTTCATTCTGATCATGTCGACGATCTCGTCGTTTCAGGTCTTCAACCAGATCTTCATGCTCTACGGCCACAATGTCACCGACAGCACGCGGGTCATCGTGTACTACCTCTACGAGAAGGGGTTTCACACGTTCCAGATCGGCTATGCCTCAGCGCTGGCATATGTACTGTTCCTCATCGTCATGGGACTGACACTCTTGCAGCGAAAGTTCGTGGGAGGACGGGTCCACTATGGATAGCAGGTTGGCCGACGGGCGGAGCCCCGTCTGGTTGCTGGTGGCCGCGGCACTGGCCGGCGGGCTCGCCGGCGCCGCGCCGCCCCCGGAGGCGTACTGGGGGCGCGATCCGGTGCCCATGATTCAGATTCCGCCGGGAGAGTTCACCATGGGAACCGTTCAGGCTGCTCCAGACGAACGGCCCGTCCACGCAGTAAAGCTGCGGAGCTTCTCCATCGACAAGCTCGAAGTCACCAACGCGCGCTACCGGGAGTTCGAGCACTGGATGGCTCGACATCGCGACCACTCCGTTTGCGCGCCCGGCGAGCCGAAAGACAAGGACCATCGCCACCACGACTACGGTCCGGCTTACCAGGAGACCGATCAGCCCGTGGTCGGGGTCGACTGGTATGATGCCTTCGCTTACGCCGGTTGGGCGGGCAAGCGGCTGCCGACGGAGGCCGAGTGGGAGCGCGCGGCCCGCGGAACAGAGGCGCGCCGGTATCCCTGGGGGCAGGACCCGCCGGACTCCGCGCGCGTCAATTTCGGCGAGCGTGTGGGCCACCCGACCCTGGCCGGGGCCTACGAAGCCGGAGCGAGCCCCGACGGCTGCCTGGACATGGCCGGCAACGTGTGGGAGTGGTGTCTCGATTGGTTCGGCCATGACTGGTACGGCACGGGCGAGGACTTGAATCCTCAGGGCCCGTCACACGGAGACACGCGCGTGATCCGTGGGGGCAGCTTCCTCGACTTCGCCAGCTGCCTCCGCACCACCTTCCGCGGCCACACGGAGCCCACCGTCCGTGCCAGGCACATCGGATTTCGCTGCGTGAGGTGACGGAAAGCGCAACACCGGGGCCCGAGCGCCGGTAGAAGAGTTCGAGCGGTCTTTTGCCGCTTGTCTGCGGCTTTTCTGCTTGAAAATGGCGATTCGGATCATTAGAATCATGGCACTTCGGCCGGTGGCCGAACCGCGCTGCTTTCTGTAACGAGGTGATCGGGATGAACGGGAAGGGTTTTTCGCTGGTTCTGCTGCTCTGCCTGACGCTGCTGCCCACCGGGGCTGCCGCCTTCCACGACCCTGGCTACGGCCAGCCCCCGCTCTATCCCACGGCTTTCTGCCGGCGGGAGATCATGGACCTGAACTTCTCCACGCTCGAGATGAGCGCGATGTTCGTCTCCCGCCTCAAGAAGACTCCGACGGATCTGCTGGATGTCCTCGGAAAGCGCGCCGCTTTCACCGTGCAACATGACGACAGTGCCGGTGTCGTCTGGAGCGCCCACAAGGTCCTGGACGTCCTGAGACGCCTCGGCGTCACCGTGCCAGGCGGAGACAACCCGCCTCCGCCTCCGCCTCCGCCTCCGACGCCTCCTACCCCTCCAACGCCGCCTGAACCGCCGACTCCCCCGACGCCGCCAACTCCTCCGCCGCCGACCCCGCCTACCCCGCCGCCACCGCCTCCGCCGGAACCCCCGACTCCCCCGCCGCCCACTCCGCCGACACCGCCTCCGCCACCCCCGACGCCTCCGACGCCGCCGACACCACCACCTCCTCCCCCTCCGCCCGACATCGGTAACGGACCGCCGATCGCGCCCGGAGAGGAGTTCCCGATCGTCGATTACTATCCCGTCAACATCGGCGACCACTGGAAGTACGTCGACCTGGCCGTCAACAACACCATCTTTACGATGGACATCCGCAAGACGATCACCAGCAACGGCAGGCAGGCCTTCTTCAACGAACGAAACGACAAGATCGAGACCGACGCGCTCACCACCGACGAGGATGGCATGCTGCTCCACGAACAGCAGCGGACCAACTCCGACGGCTCGCTCTTTCACGCAATCTGGACGCCGCCCGTGAAGTTCTCGGACATCAGGACCAAGCTCGGTGAGCGATACTCCACGGTTCCCAGTTTTACGAACCCCGGTACGGGCAACCATATGCAGTGGGTCTCCACCGTGTTCGGCATACAGGACGTGACCGTCCCCGCCGGC
>JACQFU010000582.1 GCA_016199905.1 Candidatus Wallbacteria bacterium | reverse complement strand
GCCGCCAGGGCGCCATCGAGGACGCCGACGAGCTGAGCCCCTACCTGGGAGTCATCTGGTTCACCGGCGACCGCGCCGGCGCGCTCACCTCCGTGCAGCAGAACGTGCTCACGGCGTACCTCTCCGGCGGCGGCCGGCTCTTCCTGACCGGCCAGAACATCGCCCGGACGCTGGGCGGCACGCCCTTCTTCAAAGAAGTCCTCCAGGCCAGCTTGGTCGATGACTCGATGGCGTCCCGCTACGTGGTGTCCGGCATGGCCGGCGACCCGATCTCCGCGGGCATCGCGGCCTTCGGTCTGAACGGCCCGGTGCCGCAAGCGAGCCCCGACGCGCTCGCGCCCGCGGGCCCCAAGGCCGCTGCGTTCCTGCAGTACAACAGCATTCTCGGCAAGCGCTACGCCGGCATCCGGGTCGACACGGGCACGTACCGCGTCGCCTACCTGGGTTTCGGCCTCGAAGGCGTCAACGGCGACGCCGTGCGAGGCGCACTTGCGCAGGGCATCCTTCGCTGGCTCAAGCCCAGCGCCGCGGCCCTGAAGGCCCGTATCGAAGCCGTGCCTGCCAACGAGAGAGCCTCGCTCGCGGCCCAGGCCGGCCGCACCCTGGGAGTCGACAGCGATGACCCGGACACGCGGGCCCTGCGGTCTCTCATCGATGCCTCGCGCGAAGTGCGGCGCACCGTGAACTTCCGCTGAAGTTCGACCGAGACGGTTGACCATCCCGGCCGGAGGCTTGATTCGTCGAGCCTCCGGCCTTCACTCTGTTGCCCCATGAAGATCTTAACGGAACTGGCGCGCCTCGAGGCCGCCGGCGGCCGGGCCGCTGTCGTCACGGTCATCCAGACGCGCGGCTCGACGCCGGGCGAAGCCGGGCAGCGGATGCTGGTCTTTCCCGATGGCAGGACGATGGGCAGCATCGGCGGAGGCTGCATGGAGAACGCGCTGCGCCTGGAGGCACTCGACTGCCTGCGGGACGACACGCCTCGAACTGCCGAGTACGCTCTGGACGACGAGGTCGACGAAAGCGGAATGGTCTGCGGAGGCAAGCTCCGCGTGTTCATTCAGCCGCTCTAGTTCACCAGATCGGTGTGCAGCGCTTCGATCTTGGGAAACAGGCCGTCGCCCTCGCCCTGCAGCGTTGCGAACGTCCGGCCCTTCTCGAGCACGCGGTTGACCACCGGGATCATGGCGGGCCTCGACGCGCCATCGAGCGACTTCACCGATTCGCAGAACTCGTTGACCAGCGAGGCGTTGCCGTCACGAACGGCGTCGAGCACCACAGTCACGGCCAAGCTCACGGCTTGCTCGTTGGCGTTGACCAGGCTCGAGTAGGGCTCCGCCAGCTGCTGGCGGCCCGGTGAGCCGTCCGGAAGCCCCGACAGCTTGTTGTAGAGATCGAGCTTCTGACGGTAGGAATCGACCACGTTTTCTATTGCCATCCCGATCTCGCTCGGGGCGGCTTCGACTGCGGCGGCTGCCGTGGCGACCTCGGACTTCTTGGCGTCCGAGTCCATCGGAATCGCCGGGATCTGAGGCACGTCGGACGTCACGGGCGAGGGTTGCGCCGACCCGAGCGACGGAGCGGGGCCCTTGCCGCCTCCAAAAAGGGTCTTGCCAATCTTCTTGAGGGTATCGCCAATCGCTTGCCCCGTCTTGACCAAGGCCAGCAGATTCGTGGCCACCAGCGCAATCTGGGGGAGGGCTTGCCCGATGAGAGTGACTGCCGAATAGGCCAGTTCTCCGCCGACCACAAGCTCTGTGAGGAACGCCTGGCCGGGCCGGGCGCAGGAGAGGGCGAACAACATCACCAGGGCGCAGGCCAGCACGCGGGTGGCTCTCCTGGCTCTCCTCAGTGTCTGCATCTTTCCTCGTTTCCTCGACGTCGGCCTGTTTCAGAATTCGCCAGAAGTATAAGAATGGGCTCCAGGAGTGTCAATCCATCGGGAAAGGATCGCACCGTGCAGACCTGCTCCTGCGGAATTCCTGCGAGTGCATCTTCCCTGGGTCGGATGCGCAAGAACCCGCTCGCCCAATGGGCTCCTCCATGACTACGAGGATGGTTGGCGAAATGTTCTGCGGGATTGGGTTATAATCCTCCCGGTCCGAAACCAAGATGCTCTGTCCGCTCTGCGCCAAGGAAAATAAGGACGACGCCCGATTCTGCGGTAACTGCGGGGGCTCGCTCAATGCCGGTTCGGGGGATGTCCTCGAGGATGTGCTCGGCCTGGGCTTGCCAAGATCGGCCCCCTCCGCTGAAGTCGGCGACGTGGGCCTTCACGACCTGTTCCACAGTTTCTCGAAGGGACCGCCGGCCGAGACCGATCGGTCGGCCGGTGCTGCTCCGCGGCCTGCCGCTGCAGCACCGGCCACTGTCCCCAAGCCTGTTTCCCGCTCCCTGACGATCGAGGACCTCATCGCCTCCGCGCCTGAAGGCTCCGTGACTCCTCCCAGCACTGTCGAGGAGGTCGCCGCCCGAGCTGCCAGGAGTTCCCGCGCTCTCGTCCCCGATTCCCCCGTGGGCTCTGCGGGCGAGCCCGCAACCGAAGGCAGGCAGCCGGGGCACACGCCGCCCCCCATGCCCGGGGGGGGCGAGCAGCAGGGCAGGCAGACTCGGGTTCCTGTCTTCCGGCCAGCCGCCGCGCCGAACGCGCTCACTCCCAATTCCGGATCGCCGCCGCTTACCTTGAACGCTCAGCCCTCACGGGCGGAGAGGGGCCTGCTGGTCCTGGCCAACCTGGCCCTGCTGGGAGTGCTGGGCGAGATGCTGCATCAGCTTTACGCGGTCTCCGTGCTGGAGGCCGGGGCCGCAGGGGCTGCCGCCGCCATCGCGTTGGTGGCTCTCGCCGCCAAGCCCGAGCAGTTCGGAGCCGCCCACCTCGGCAAGGTGTTGCTGCTCTCCATCTGCTTCCTGTCCGTGCGCTCCTACGAGGATGCCGCCTTCCTGAAGGGGCATGCCGTCTTTCTCACGGCCGGGGCGCCCGTCGTGCTTGGCGGAGTCTTCGCCGCCGTGTTCGTTTTCGCGGGTCTGACGTTCTGGGCGGAACGATCGTCTGCGCGGCCCGTGCGGTGGCTTTTCCTGGTGCTCGGGTTCTACTCGGCGGTCACGAGCGTGGCGGCCTTGGCGCAGCTCAAGTCCTTCGATGGAGTGCTGGCGGGCGAGGGGCTGGCGAAGTCGTTCCCCGCATCGGCCGCGTTCCTCGAGCCAGCGTGGGTCGGAATCAACGGCCTGCTGCCCCTGACACTGGTTGGCGCCTTTCTGCGCTTCCTTTCGGCCGCGCGCCAGAAGCGGGGCTCCGTGGCGCTTTCGATGGCCCTCACGGTGGCCGTGCTCTGGAACGCAGGCCGCTTTGGTGCCGGGGCAATGGAGTTCCATGGCCGCCCGGGCCTTCGTGCGGCACTTGCGCGCGTCGACTCGGAGCTGACCAAGCAGGCGGCCACTCGCGGCCTGGCGTTGCCGGAGCTGATCCCGGCGCCGGCACCGGCGCGTTGAGGCTGCCGCCTCAGGGCTTCATCAGCTCTCGGCCCTTGCGCTTCCAGTCGCCCCCGTCCTTGAGCCCCGCGAGCGCGCGAAG
Organism: Candidatus Wallbacteria bacterium; assembly: GCA_016199905.1. GTDB lineage: Bacteria > Muiribacteriota > UBA6191 > JACPRK01 > JACPRK01 > JACPRK01. The sequence goes on along the minus strand of JACQFU010000582.1, from coordinate 9,685 downwards.
GCAGCCCGCCGCTTCGTCGCGGCGATTGCCGTTGGCCAGCAGCGTGCGGGCCAGCTGGTAGAGCGAGCACGCGTGGGACGAGTTCTTGGCGAGGACTTGCCGCAGGAGTCGCTCGCCGTCGGCGGGCCAGCCTCCGTCGACGAGCGCCCAGCCCAGATGCGACGCAAAGGTGTCGTTGGATGCGTCGAGGTGATGGGCCGCGCGCAGTTCCTGCACGGCCTTGCTGAAGATCCGCTGCTCCAGGTAAAGGCGACCCAGCGTGAAGCGAGACTCGGCGCTTGCCGGCGCGGCTCGCACCGCTTGCTGATAGCACTGCCAGGCCTTCAACACCAGCCCCTGGCTCTCCAGCGTCTCCCCTTTTCCCAGGAGCCCCCGGCTGCTCCGCGGATTCAGATCCAGCGCTCGAGAGAAGTAGACGTCGGCCTGCTCGAAGTCCCGCATGTCGAGGTAGATCTCGCCCATGAACGTGAGCACTTCCCAGTCCTTCGGGTCCAGCTCCAGCGCCCGGAGGAAGTGGGCCAGCGCCGACTTCCAGGCTGCCTTGGCGATGGCGAGGTGGCCGAGCCCGATGTGTCCCAGCTTCGACTGCGGCGCCCTCTCGATCAACCGCGAGAAGCACTCGGCGGATCTCGCCAGCTGCCCCATCCGGAGATAGGCCTCGCCCTGCGTGTACGCCAGGAACGCGTTGTCCGGCGTGTGCTTGAGCCCCCGCTCCAGCGCGTGCGCGCCCTGCTCCAGGTCGCCACGGCAGAAGTGCACCACCGCGAGGCTGTTGTAGTTGTAGGCGTCCGCCGGGTCCAGCTCGATCGCCTTCTCGAGGCACTGAATGGCCCGGTCGTACTGCTTCACCAGCTTGTGGGCCAGCGCCAGGCTGTTCCACGCATAGACGTCCTTGGGATTGAGCGACAGCGACTGCTTGAACGCCTCCGCCGCCTCCGCGTAGCGCGCCTGGTCCAGCAGCGTGTTGCCCAGGATGTAGTGCGTGTGGAAGTCGTCCTTGCGGACCTTCAGCGCCGTCTCCAGCACTCGGATCGCCTTGCGGAACAGGCGCTTCTCCTTGTAGAGGAACGCCAGCTTGTTGTAGGCGTAGACGTCCCGAGGGACTTGCCGGATCGCGCGTGTAAACGATTCGATGGCTCCGTCGACGTCACCGGCTCGCATTTTGACGAGCCCTTGATCGTAGCTGGGATTGGTGCTCACGGCGCGCCGTCCTCAGATGATGCTCGAGCCCATGAAAATCTGCTCGGGCGAGTTGGCCAGCGCGTGGCCGCAACGGCCGAAAGCGGCCACCGCGATCCGGCCTTCCCCGCGAACCACTCCCACCTTGAATCCGCCGCCCAGCCCGGGCGAGATCATCTTCAGCTGCAAGATGATGTCCCGGATTGCGTTCGACACCGAAGTCTTCTCGCGCGTGTCTTCCTTGATCACCCCGAAGGCGATCGCCGCCACGATTGCGCTCTCCCTCATCTTGATCGGCAGCTTCTCCGCGTTCGCCCCGACCTGAGTCACCGCCGGACGAAGGTTGTGCTCCCGGATGCGATCCAGCCAGAGCTTCTCCTTCTCCTCGGTCCTGGTCATCGACAGGTAGATGACGCCGCTCTCCGGTGACAGAGCCCCCTCCTTCACCGGAGTCACCAGGTCCTGCACCAGTTCCTTGATCCGAAGGATGCCGGTTACCGCGCCCTCCTCGTCCACCACCGGCATCGCCAGCATGCTGACGCCGCCCGTCGTGAACATGTGGGCCGCCTCCTGAACCGTCTGGTTGTCGCGAATGACCTGGAACTCGGTCTTCATCACTTTCTCGACGGTCTTCTTGGGCTCCTCCAGGTTCGTGAACAACGTCGTCACGACTCCGACGGGGTGGCGTTTGTCGTCCACCACGAAGAGGCACTCGTACTCGTGGATCAGCATCAGCTCGCGCGCAGAGAACACGCTCTGCTCGGGCCTCAGCACGATCGGGTTCCGCACCATCACGTCCTTGACCAGCATCGTCATCTTTGTAAGTCCCTCCCTAGGAGGCGGGGCGCGACTTCGCATCCCCCACCACGGTGAGCGGTCGCTGCGCGTCGGAGGCCCGTTCGGGCGCCGGAGCGCGCGTGAAGACCATCCGTCCCGCCGAAGTCTGCAGGATCTTGTGGACCACCACGACGGCCGTCTGGCCGACCAAGCTCGCCCCCTCGTCCACCACGACCATGCTGCCATCAGGCAGGTAGCCGACGCCTTGGCCGGCGTCCTTGCCTTTCTTGACGACCTCTACCTGCACTTGATCGCCCGCCAGGACAGCGGGCCGCAGCGCGTTGGCGACCTCGTTTATGTTGACCGATGCGATCTCCTGGATCGCCGCAAGCTTGTTCAGGTTGTAATCCACCGTGACCAGAGTAGCACCCGTGTCGCGACAGTACGCGATCAGCTTCGCGTCCACTTCGGACTGCCCTTCCACGTCCTCGGCGGGGAACGTCAGGTCGACGCCCTGAAGCTTCTTGAGCCGCTCCAGATTGTCGAATCCGCGGCGGCCTCGCTCCCGCTTCACCTGGTCGCCGCTGTCGGCCACGAGCTGCAACTCGTGGAGCACGAACCGCGGAACCTGAACCGGACCTTCCAGCAGCCGGGTCGTTGCGATCTCCACGACGCGGCCATCGATGATGGCGCTCGTGTCCAGCACCTTCGTCGTCACGCCCAAACGGCGCGCGCTCCAGGGAAACAGGAAGAGCCGCAATTCGCTCTGGCGCCTGGTGAACAGCGTGATGCCGGCGAAGCCGAGCAGGATGTTGAAGAAGAGCGGCACCACCAGCGTCAAGCTCGACAGCAGCGGGTTGCTCTTGAGCAAGACTTGAATGTGGTCCGCGTTGAGGAACAGAAGAATCGGCACGCAGAAGAGATTCGCGACCACCAGACCGATGACCAGACCGGCCGTGCCCCAGACGACCTCCACGACCGAGATCAGCGGCAGCCGCTTTTCGATCCACTTCTCGAGCTCCCCCGAGATCGTCGCTGCCGACAGGTACCCCACGCCTCCAAAGAGGATGCCCATGAGGACCTTCGGCGGATAACCGGTGCTCTCGCGGATCCACACGAGCAGCTCGTCATCTAGGCTGTAGGCGATCAACACTCCCGCCAGGGTCCCCACCAGCACGAGAAATCCGTGCAGCAGGCTCAGCACGTCTTCGCCTCCTGGGCCGGGGCCTCAGCCGTCTCGAAGGTCTCGCCGGACGTCAGCCGGTGACCCGCAAGGAACTGGCCGGCGCTCATCGGACGCTTTCCCTCCGGCTGAAGCTCCAGCACCTCGAGCGCGCCTTCGCCGCAGGCCACACGCAGCGTGTGCCCCGACTCGACGGCCAGCAGCTCGCCGGGCTTCCCCGAACCCGCTGCCGGCGCCGAACGCAGCAGCTTCAGGCGCTTCCCCCGGAAAATCGCGTAGGCTCCGGGCCGCGGCGACAGGGTCCGCACAATACGGTCGACCCTCCAGGCCGGATCGCCGAACCGAAGGCGCTCCATTTCGACGGGCAGCTTCGGAGCCAATGTCGCTTTCGAGTCGTCTTGCTGCTCGGCCTTCACCTGCCCCCCTACGATCCGCTCCAGCGCCGCCGGGAGCACCTGTTCCGAGAGGGCCGCCAGTCGATCGTGAAGCTCGCCGGTGGTGTCCCGGGGGCCGAGCGGAACCTCGAAAGTCTCGTAGACCGGGCCCGTGTCCATCCCCTCGTCCAGCTTCATCAGCGAGATCCCGGACGTCGAGAATCCTTCCAGGATCGCGTGCTGCAACGGAGCCGCCCCTCGAAGCCGCGGCAGGATGGAGCCATGCACGTTCACGCAGCCGAACGGCGCCAGCTCCAGGAACCACTTGGGGATCAACAGCCCATAGGCGACGACCACCACGACCTCCGGTTCGAGTGCCTTCAGCCGCTCGGCCAAGGCCGGGTCTTTCAGCTTCTTGGGCTGCAGCACGGGCAGGCCGTGGCGCAGCGCCTCGACCTTCACCGGCGGAGGCGTCTCGGCCAGCCCGCGTCCCGACGGCTTGTCGGCCCGGCAAAGCACGGCCCGCACGTCATGCCCTGCGGCGACGAGCGCGCGCAAGCTGGGGACCGCGAACTCCGGCGTCCCCAGGAAGAGCAGCTTCACGATGCCGCGCGCTCCTCGTGGGGCGACTCGCGCAGCGACCGCAGATCCGATGGTGCCGTCATCACGCGCTCGGCGCCGAGTCGGTCCACGAACAGCACGCCATAGAGATGATCGATCTCGTGCTGCAAGACCCGCGACAGCAGGCCCGTCGACGTGAGCCGCCGCTGCCGGCCGCGCTCGTCCACGTATCGCACGGTCACCTTGGCGGCCCGGCGGACCTCGCCTTCCGCTCCAGGGATGGAAAGGCACGCCTCGAAGCTCGCCTGCTCGCCCGTGGCGGCGGAAATCTCCGGATTGATCATCCTCCACTGCTTCTTGTTCCAGCCCAGCACGATCAACCGGAGAGAAATCCCCACCTGCGGCGCCGCGAGGCCGACCCCGCCCACGGCGTGCATCGTTTCGACCATATCGTCGAGCAGCGCTCGCACGTTCGGCGTCACCGCCTCCACGTCGCGCGCGACCTGCCGCAGCACCGGATCGCCCAGTATTCGGAGTTCGAGAATCATCGGAATTGACCAACCTTGGGGCCTTCGCGAACGCCGTAAGGCACCGTTCTCAAACTACCACTGGAAACCCCGTGATGTCAATGATGAAGCGCCATGTCACGGACAATCAGGTCACGTCATCCGGAGCGGGTCCACATCCACGCGCGCGCTCACCGGCGAGGGTGCGGACCATCCGGCCAGCACCCGCCGAGCGGCTGCGGCCCCGGCCCCTCCCGGCTCGAGCTTCAGCAGGAGTTGCCAGCGATGCCGCCCCTTCACGAGTGCGAGCGGCGCCCGCGCAGGCCCCAGCACCTGATGACGCTCCGCGTCAGGCAGCGCCGCGGCCAGCGCGTCTCGCAATCCGGCCAACGCCTCTCGCGGCGCCAGCTCGTCCTCAGCCTCGGCGCCGACCAGGATCAACGCCGAGAAGGGCGGATAGAACAGCTCCTCACGCCCGGGCAGCTCGGCGGCCGCGAATCCGTCGAGGTCGTGGCCGGCCGCGTGGACCAGCGCGTGATGGGCCGGCGCAAAGGTTTGCACCAGGACGCGACCGGGGCGCTCGGCCCGGCCCACGCGACCGGCCACTTGCGTAACCAGCTGGAAGGTCCGCTCCGCCGAGCGGAAGTCGGGCAGCCGCAGGGCCACATCGGCGTTGATGACGCCCACGAGATCCAGGGACGGGAAGTTGAAACCCTTTGCCGCCATCTGCGTGCCGATCAACACTTGCGTGCGGCCAGCTGCGAAATCGTCGTAGATGCGCTGATGGCTGCCGCGCTTGGAGGTCGTGTCGCTGTCCATCCGCTGGCACGAGACCCCGGGGAAGTTGAGCCGCGTCTCCTCCTCCACCTTCTGCGTACCGAGACCCGCGAACCGGAAAGCCGTGCTCGCGCACGACGGGCAACGCTCCGGCGACGTCTGCTCGAACCCGCACTGGTGGCACCTGCAAGTGCCTATGAGCTGGTGGAAGGTGAGCGAAACGCTGCACTGGTGGCATTCCAGCACGAACCCGCAGGCCCGGCAGAAGACGTACGTGGAGTGGCCCCGGCGATTGACGAACAGCAACGCCTGGCGCCCCTCGGCGAGCGTCGTCTCCATTTCCTGCCGCAGACGCCAGCTGAAGATCGAGCGGTTGCGCCGCTGGGTGAACTCCACGGTCATATCGACCAGTTCAACGGCGGGCAATGGCTGGCGATTGAACCGCTCATTGAGGCGGTGATGCCGGAACCGCCCTCCGCGCCCGGCATGCAGGCTCTCCAGGCAGGGAGTCGCACTGCCCAGAACTACGGGGAATCCGGCAATCCGTCCCCGCGCCACGGCCACATCGCGGGCGTGGTAGCACGGACGTTCCTGCTGCTTGTAACTGGTCTCGGCTTCCTCGTCGATGACGACGATGCCGAGCCCGGCGACCGGCGCGAAGACGGCGCTGCGCGCGCCTACTACCACACGCGCCTCACCCCGCCTGACGGAGACCCACTCTCGATAGCGCTCCGAGGGCGTCAGCGCCGAGTGGAAAAGCGCCATCCGCGGACCGAACCGCTCCCGAAAGAGGGCGATCATCGGCACAGTGAGGCTGATCTCGGGCACCAGGAAGATCGCCCCGCCGCCGCCGGCGAGCACGTGGCGAATCAGGTGCAGGTACAGCTCGGTCTTTCCGCTGCCCGTGACGCCCTGCACCAGGTGCACTGCCGCCTCCTTGCGGTCGATGCTGGCCGCGATCGCCTCGTGCAATCGGACCTGCTCGTCGTTGAGCGCCGGGAACTCCTCTGCTCGGAACTCGACGGGAGCAGGCGTCGCTGCGGCCCTCTCCTCCCGGACCAGCACTCCTTTGCGGACCATGGCCGGTATCGCGTCGGCCACCGGGCCCAGCTCCAGTCGCGCCAAGCGTCCCGGTCCCGTGCCTCCCCGTGCATCGAGCCACGCGATCACCTTCGCTTCGCGACCGCCCGGCTTCACGCGTCCGATTCGTCCCAGGACCAGCCGAAGCCAGTTCTCGGCCTGCGGCGGAGCGTACGGATGCACCATCGCGCCCAGGGCCTCTCCCGGACAGGCGACGTAATACTCGGCCATCCACTCGGCCAGCTCGAGCAGCTCGGGTGTCAGCGCCGGTTCCTCGCCGAGCAGTTCGGCCAGCGGCCGCACGCGCATGCCCGCGGCCGGCGGCTCGTCGCGCAGCCGTACCACGATCCCCTCGCACAGTGCGCCCGAAAGCGGCGCCACGACCCGGGATCCCGCGGCAACTCTTCCGAGCCAGTCTTCAGGAACCAGGTACGTCAGTGGCGCCGGCAGCGGTCGCGCCAGGGCCACGTCGGCGAGCATAGAGAAGAGCGAGTAACGAGCTGGGAGGGGCGGCGGCTTCGCGCCATTGAAAACGCCTGCCTGGCGACCGGTCGCCGGAGAGGCCTAGCCGCGGCCCGTTACTCGCTCTTGCCCTTCAGTCCGCGTCCGAATCCGTTTCGAAGGACGGGCGGCTTCCCAGACGCTTGCGCTCCGTCTCCTTCTCCCTCATCATCTCGGCCACGGGCGAGACGTAGTTGTCCTGCACGTAGAACTCGACCTTGTTCTTCTCGAATTCTTCGATGGCCACGGTGATGTAGTCGCGCTTGCGGCGCTCCACCTTGGGCTCGACGCCCTTCTTCAGCGCGCGCACCCGGTCCACAATCGCCAGCACCATGTAGAACCGGTTCGGGATGAGCTTCCCGAGCTTGTCCAGGTCAAAAGGCAGCACTTGGTCCTCCTGTCACGTTCCTGTTACTGCAATCCTTCGGCGCCCTTGATGAGGGAATCGAGCAGTGACTGACGCTCGTAGCGCTCAATCCGCTGCTTCTCGGACCGGACGATCGCCCTCAGTCGGTCGACCGCCTGGTCCAGTTGGTCGTTGATCACCAGGTAGTCGTATTCCGGTAGGGTCGCCAGTTCGTTTCGAGCGTTGGAAATTCGGCGCCGGATGTCGGCCTCCGACTCCGTGCCGCGTCCGCTCAACCGGCGTCTCAGCGCCGTGAGGTCGGATGGCGTCACGTAGATGAGCAGCACCTCCGGAAATTTCTTGCGGACGTTGAGCCCGCCCTGGACGTCGATCTCCAGGATCACGTCCTTGCCCGCGGCCATCAGACGCTTCACGTCGGCGATGGGTGAGCCATAGAAGTTTCCGTGGACCTCCGCGTACTCCAGGAACTCCTCCCGGGCGATCCGCTGCTCGAACTCTTCCCGGCCGAGGAAGTGGTAGTCGATCCCGTCGGTCTCGTTGGAGCGGCGGCGTCGAGTCGTGGTAGTCACGACCATCTCGGTTTCAGGGGATGCGTCGGTGAACCGGTCGCACAGAGTCGACTTGCCGGCGCCCGAGGGGCCGGAGACGACGAGCAACAGGTTCGGAAGAGGCATCATGGTTGGGTCTTGCCGCGTTTCACTCGATGTTCTGTACCTGCTCGCGAACGCGGGCCAGCTCTTCCTTGAGATAGACCACGAGGCTCGAGATAGCTGCTTCGGTTGTCTTGGAGCCGATGGTGTTGACCTCGCGGTGCATCTCCTGAGCCAGGAAGTCGAGCCGGCGGCCGACTGGCCCGCCCTCGGAAAGCGAGTCGCGAAACTGTTGCACGTGGCTTGCCAGCCGGGCCAGCTCCTCGGCGATGTCGGTCCTCTCCGCCAGGAGTACGACTTCCTGAAGGATGCGTTCTTCCGGGAAGGACGCATCCTCCCGAACCTCGGCAAGCCTTTCCAGGAGCCGTTTGCGAAGGTTTTCTTTGGAGGCGGGGGCCCGGGCGAAGACCTGGTTGGCCAGCTCTTCCATCTTGTCGATCGAGCGCTCCAGTTCCTTGCGGAGGTAGGCGCCCTCCTCGCCGCGCATCTTCAGCAGCGCCGCCAATGCCTTGTTGAGCAACTGCTCGATCCATTGAATGAATGCTTCGTCGCTCAGGGAGATCTCGGCTGTGGAGACCACTTCCGGAGCGAACAGCAACGTCTCGGCGGTGAGCGACCCTTCCAGTCCGTAGGTCTGCTTGATTTCGTTGTAGAGCCGCAGGTACTCGCGGACGTACTCCTGCCTCAGCGCCAGAGGCGCCCCGCCGCCCTCGCCCCCGTCCAGGCGAACCGAGCACCGCACCTTGCCCCGCTGGATGGCACGCCCCAGCAACCGGCGCAACTCCACTTCCAGGCCGCTCATCCCCGGCGGAGTATGGACCGAGAGGTCCATGAACTTCCCGTTGACGCTCGACAGCTCCAGGGTGATTCGGTGGCCCTGCCAGTCATCCTGGCTGCGCCCGAACCCCGTCATGCTGTGGAGTGCCGGCTGATTCTTGCTCATGGAAATGCTGCCGCTGCCCTGAAGAAGCGGGGAAGCGGATTCTACAGTATCGCGTTGGGGAAGTCAAACGCGGGCGAGGTCGCGAGGTCGCGGGTGCGCGCGCCACGAGAGGTCGCCTGAAGTGCCCGCAACGCTCCCTGCCGAGGCGAGTCGCCAGCCGGACGCCGTTGACTACTTGATGCTGTCTCGAAGCAGCAACTGCACGAAGTACTGGCCAAAGAACTGGCCCTGGCGCTTCACCATGCCCACTCCGCGAGCCAGCCACATGTCCACCGAAGCGAACTTGGTGCCCAGCTTCTCGTCCTTCACGCTGATGTTGAGCTGCACGCAGTTCTTGAACGTGCCGGCGGGAACCGTGATGTCGCAGAACTTCACGGCCTTCACGATCCATTGCATCTGGTTCCCCGTGCCGGGATTCCTGTAGTCGGGAAGGCTCGTAAAGGCATCGCCGACCTTTGCCGCCGCCGCGGCGAACGTCACGCCGGGCGCCCAAGGGATCGTTCCGTTCTTGTCGCGCTTGATGTGCAGCCGCAGTCCCTGATCGTCGCAGGTCAGTACGTCGAAATCCTCGGTCTCCAGCTTTGCCACGCGAAACGCCGGTCCGTTGATGCCTGAAACCGTGGTCTGCTCGGTGACCTTGAGATCGAACTCGTGGTTGTTGGAGGCCGTGTCCTGGTAGTGCCAGGTACTGCCGACGCCCAGCGGGTAATACTCCTTGATCTGGAAACTTCCGTCAGCCGGCACGGGCGGTTCACCAGGCGGAGGAGTCGCCGGTGGCGCTGGCGGT
>JACQFU010000581.1 GCA_016199905.1 Candidatus Wallbacteria bacterium | reverse complement strand
CCCCTCAAACCGAAGTCGTGATGATGACCGCGTACGCCTCCGTGCCCAAGGCGGTGGAGGCGATCCAGGCCGGCGCCTACGACTACATCCAGAAACCGTTCGATCCCGACGACGTGGTCCGCGTGATCGAGCGGGCAGTCGAGCGCAAGAGGTTGAGGGAGCAGGCTACGAGCCTGCGGCGAGAGCTGGATGGGGTGCGCGGTTTTGCGAACCTGCTTGGGAAGAACCAGGCGATGCTGACGGCCTACCAACTCCTGGAAAAGGCTGGACGCCTGGATTTCACGGTGCTGATTACGGGAGAAACCGGGACGGGAAAAGAGTTGGCGGCTCGAGCCGTCCACGATCGGAGTGCCAGGAGGGACAGGCCCTTCGTCGCCGTGAACTGCGGGGCTCTGCCAGCCGAACTTGTCGAGAGCGAGCTCTTCGGCCACGCCAGAGGCGCCTTCACGGGAGCGAGCTTCTCGAAGCCCGGTCTCTTCAATGAGGCTGATGGAGGCACGCTCTTTTTCGACGAGATCGGCGAGCTTCCGCTTGCAGTGCAAGTCAAGTTCAACCGGGTGCTTCAGGAGAAGGAGATCCGGCGCGTGGGGGAGAACGCTCCAGCCAAGGTCGATGTTCGAATCGTGGCCGCCACGCACCGGGACCTCAAAGCCGAGGCCGCGGCAGGGCGCTTCCGCGAGGACCTGTTCTATCGGCTCAACGTCTTTCCAATTCATCTCCCTGCCCTGCGAGACCGAGCCGAAGACATCCCACTGCTCACGGCGCACTTTCTGGAGAAGGTCGCTCGCGCACACCGGCGCGAGACCATGAAGTTCACCGCCGAGGCGCTCCGGGCGTTGACGAGCTACTCGTGGCCAGGCAATGTTCGGGAACTCGAGAACGCGATCGAAAGGGCCGTCGCAGTTTCGAGCGGGACCGAGCTCGGCGTCGAGTGCCTTCCGGAAGAGGTGCGCAGGACGCGGGATGCGCTGCCGCCTGGCGAGATCCTGGCTAAGAGTCCGTATCGGGAGGTCGTAGTCCGGGCTACCGATCACGTCTCTCGCGAGTACCTGGTGGCGCTTCTGCAGGAATTTCGCGGAAACGTGACGCGCGCGGCAGAGCGAGCCGGTCTCGAGCGAGGCAGCCTTCACCGGCTGCTGAAGCGGTTCGGACTGCGGTCGGACGACTTCAAGCGATCCTCCGAGTGATCGGTTCAACCGAGGCTGCCAAGACACAGTGTAACTGCCCGGGTTACGCCGCCCTCCGCTCAAAGCCCGCCGACTCCGGACCAGCACACCTTCTGCCCTTGTGGCACGGACGTTGCTTTTGGGGCAGCTCACGCATGGAACCAGGGTGGCGAAGGCTGGTCCGCTCATGCCGATTCAAAGGAGCGTTTGGGTGCACAGGTTCGACTTTTCTCGCGATCGAGCAGACGAGTGTCCAGGACCACATACGCGATGAGCACTGCCGGGACCGAGGTACTGCCATGAAAGCCATCGTCCTTCTCTTCTGGGTTGCTCTGCCGGCTCTTGCCCTGGCCCACGGCGGCGAAGATCACGGTGACAAGCCGGCTCCCGCCGCCAGCGTCGCCCGTGGACCAACCGCCGGCGTCACGGGCGACCTCTTCGAGATCCTCGTGAAGTACACGCCCGTGGTGGCGGGCAAACCGATGGAGCTCAAGGTGTTCGTCGCCGACCCCCACACCAATGAACCTGTGCGCGACGCCCAGGTCGAACTGACGCTTGCGGGCAAGACTGAGGTCAAGGCCATCGCGAAGCCTGCCCCGTCTCCGGGGTTCTACACGGCCCTGGTGACGCTGCCTGGCGAAGGAGACTACGACACGAGCGCCTCCGTGACTCACGGGACCGATGCCGACTTCATGGCGCTCGGCGCGATCCACGCGGGTCTCCCACCGGCCACGGCCATCCCGCCGCACGAGCACCCCGCGGCTGGGCCCGGAAGCGATCGGATTGCGGCCGCCGTGTTTCTGGTCGTCGCAATTTTGCTGGGCGCGGCCAGAGCTGCTCGATCGAGCAAGCGGGGAGGTTGCTGTGAACCCTAAGGCCGTCCTCGCGTTGTTCCTCGCCTTGCCTCTCATGGCTCTTGGCCACGGCGGAGAGGACCACGGCGACGGCCCGAAGAACGCGTCGAAGCCGATGGCGCCCGGCCAAGGTATCTACTTTCCGAAGGAGGCGCAGTTCCTCCTTGGCGTTCGTACGGAACCCATCGGCCGCCGTCGACTCGAGGCCCGGCTAATGGTCCCGGGCAAGGTCGTTCCCCGCACGGACCGGTACGTCGCGATCTTCCCGCCGCTTTCCGGACGCCTGCTCGCGTCTGGGGACCGCCTGCCGCTCGTCGGGGAGAAGGTATCGAAGGGGCAAGTCCTCGCTGTCGTCCAACAAAGCTTGTCGGCTCCGGAGATGGCCCAGCTCGCGGCCGAGCGCATCAAGGCCGAGGCGGCGGTGGGCCAGGCGAACGCCTCCATGCTCCAGGCCCGCCGCGATCTGGAACGGCTGCGATCGCTCTCCCGGGTCGTCGCCAGCAAGGAGATCCAGAAGGCCGAGCTGGCGGCGAAGGTCGCGGAGCAAGAGGTCTCGCGGGCTTTGCGCGCGACGCTCGGCGAGCAGGTAGAACCCCCGAAGTCGCTTTTCGCGGTCCTCGATTCCTCGGTTCTCTGGGTCGAGGCCAGCGTCTTCGTGGACGACATCGGACGTATCGACGAAGCTCGCTCGGCGCTCGTGCACGTGAGCGCCTACCAGGACCGCTACTTTCCGGCCAAGCTCTTCAACCTGGGACAGACAGTCGACGAAGCGACTCGTGCGGTGAAGGCGATCTTCGATCTGGCAAACCCGGAGGCCAAACTCCGTCCCGGGATGTTCGCCGAGGTTGCCATCGGCGCTGGCGACAATCGCGAGATGCTGGCCGTGCCGGATGCCGCGGTCGTGGAACGGGAGGGGCGCAAGGTCGTCTACGTCCATACGGGGCCGGAAGAGTTCTTTGCCCGAGAAGTGGTGCTGGGTGAACGCGACGGACCGTACTGGGCCGTGCAACAGGGCCTCCAGGCAGGCGACCGCGCGGTGACGGTCGGCACCTATGAGCTTCGTAGCGCCGAGGAAGGCCGATAGCCGGTCATGTTCGATCTCGTCATCCAGTTCTCGCTTCGAAACCGGCTGTTTGTCCTTGCGACTGCCGCGCTCGTGCTGGTCTACGGCGGCTACGTCCTCACGAAACTCCCGGTCGATGTCTTTCCGGATCTGAATCGCCCCACTGTCACCATCATGACCGAGTCGGGTGGCCTATCGCCCGAGGAGGTCGAGACGTTGGTGACGTTGCCGATCGAGGTCTCGATGAATGGAGCGCCTGGCGTCAAACGCGTCCGCTCTTCGTCGGCCGTGGGCCTCTCCGTCCTCTTCGTCGAGTTCGAGTGGGGCACGGACATCTACCTCGATCGGCAATTGGTGGCCGAGCGGCTTCAAATCGCTCGCGAGCGCCTACCGCGGGACGCGGCGCCCGTGCTCGCGCCCGTCTCCTCCATCATGGGCGAGATACTCCTCCTCGGCATCCAGAGCGAGGGAGGGAAGACGTCTCCTCTCAACGTGCGGACGCTGGCCGACTGGGTCATCCGGCAGCGCCTGCTCACGATCCCTGGAGTCGCCCAGGTGACGGTGATGGGCGGCGGCGTCAAACAGTACCAGGTGCTTGTCAGCCCCCAGAAGCTGCTCGCCTACGGCCTGACGCTCGAGGAGGTCGAGAAGGCCGCAACCCTGGCGCAGACGAACACCACGGGAGGTTTCCTCGAGCGCAAGAGCCAGGAGTATCTCGTTCGCAACCTGGCGCGAAGCGCCTCGCTCCATCATCTGGCCGACACCGTGGTCGCTCTCAAGCAGGGCATCCCAATACGGCTCCGTC
>JACQFU010000541.1 GCA_016199905.1 Candidatus Wallbacteria bacterium | reverse complement strand
CTCGTAGGCCTGTCATGCGCATGTTACGGGTCGGGCTACAGCGTGGGACGGACTTCTCATGGGTCTATGGATCAGACCTCGCACCAGGGTGGCTATCCGACGCCAACAGAAGTCAGTGACAATAGAGGATCTCTGCATAGGGATCCAGGCGCTGTCCCAACGCCACCCAATTCACTTTTCGGGCATTATCGCTCCAAGTGTTGCTTGGCGCATTTCCTATTATCGCAAGTCTAGCCTTGATATCGAACCGTTCCGTGAAGAATCGCGCCGGCATCCGACTTAGGTACACAGGCACTTTGTTTATGCAGATTTTCACAATACCGGCAGACTCGAAGCGGTAAGCGGCACCCACCAAGATGGTTGTTCCTGAGTGTGATGGGGGAATCGGAAACGTATGTGAGGTTCCAAGAAGCTCCTTTTCCTTCGTTCTTCCCAGCAGGTAGTTCTCAGTTTGTGTCACGTCAGGCGAAGAGAGTTTCTCAAATGTAGTTCCAAGTCGACCAGCTATCTCTTGGCTAAAAGGAGGCGCAATGGAATGAAGGTAGGCGAGACTATCAGCCAGTTGAAGAGGAGCCAGGTACTTGTATAGTGTTGTGCGCTCTATGGCGGGAATTGCCCTCGTATCGAAGTAAAGAGGTGCGCACCGTAAGAATTGCCGTACGGGTTCAAGAATGCGCATTCGTTCGCCAAGCACACCTCGAAATGCCTCCACGGATTGCAGGTGCTGTCCAGAGGAAGCTGGGGATGAAGACAAGCACGACCGCAATTCGTTGACATAGCTCTGGTCAGTCAATCCAGTCCTTTGCCAGAAGTCTCGAAGCGTACGCGTCAGCCGGTCTCCAGCGGTTCTCAGCGCCTTCTCCAAGTCCCCTTCCGTCAGCCTTATCGGCGGGCCTCCGTCGGACCGCAGCAGCGCAAGTTCGAAACTCGTGCCGGCGGTGTAGGGCATCGAGGCTTCCAGCAGCGCCGTGGGGGCCGGCAGACGCGTGTCTTGACCGCGATAGGTGTAGCCGTCCAGCAATGGCGCGGAAACCTTGCACCGCGCGCGCAAACGGCCGGCGTCATAGGACCAGTCCACATCTTGTAGTGCCAACGGCGCGAAGCCAGGGGCGCCGGCGGAAGACTCCCGCGACGACGCGCCAGCCACGACAGACGCCGGGCGACGCAGCGCCAGGCCACCTCCCACCATCGCCATCAACACCGCAACAACCACTGCACCTGCGACCAGAAGACTTCGATGCCGAACACCACCCTGCCGCAACACGCCGTCAGTCTCCGGCCCCTCCTTCCCCCGCCCCTCTTGCCCCCGACGCACGCCCGACGCAGACACCGCTCGCGACCTCGATGTTACCTGCGCCCCAGCCGATACCTGCTCGTCACTGCCCGCCGAAAGCGGCTTCAACGCAGCGAGCAATTCGGCCGCGCTTGCGAATCGCCGGCGCGGGTCTTTCTCCAGGCACCGCATGACGGCTCGCGCCAGTGCCGGCTGACAGTCGGGTGCCGCCTCGGAAAGCGGACGCACACGGCCCTCCAGCCGCATCGTGAGGATCTGCTGAATGTCCGGACCGATCCGCTCGACGAACAGCTTTCCGCTCACCAATTCGTACAGGACAAGGCCAAGCTGGTAGAGATCGGTGGAGGGATTTGGCGCCAGGTACGCGGGCGTGCCGACCACGAAGCCCTCCGTGGTGAGCACGGAAGAAGCGGTGTGACGCGCCAAGCCGAAATCGGCCAACATCGGAACTCGCCCATCCTTCAGAAGAATGTTGGCAGGCTTGATGTCCCGGTGCACCACGCCCTGGGCGTGAATGTACGACAGCCCCTCCGCCAGCCCCATCGCCACCTCGACGGGATCGGGCACCGGATGCCGTTCGGGTCTCTCGAGCACATCCAGCAGCGAGGGGCCTTCGACCAGCTCCATGGCGATGAATGGCGAATCGCCTTCCAGATCGATGTCGTACAGCGGAACCAAATTGGGATGACGCAACTTCGTCAGCAATTCGGCCTCGCGACTGAAACGCCGCCGGCCGCTCCAGGCATGCTCGACTCCACTCCGCATCATCTTCAACGCCACGACGCGGTTCAGCGAAAGCTGCAACGCACGGTAGACCGTTCCCATCGCGCCGCTGCCCAGCGTGCCCTGGATCCGGTACTTGCCTGCCACCACTTCGCCGACAGAGACACCCGCAGGCTCCACTGTCACCAACCTGCGCCTCCGACGGTGCCCTTGCAGAATGTCTTCATCGCCTGTCCCTCGCCCGGCACCACCATACCATCGACTCGCCAGCCGTGGCCGCCATTCGAACTGCAACCCGCCCCGTGTAAGAGCCCATCGCCCATCACCGTCGATACAGCCGCCGAGTCGCAGCCGAGAGAGTGACCGAGTTGTGAAATCTTACCGCCCCACCGTCACCTCGGCCGTCGACCGCAGCCCGGCGCGGTCCGTCACGGCGACGTTCACGCGACCCGACGCCGGGCGGTCCAATTCGACGGCCGTCGTGCAGTCCGCGCCCCTGAGCGGGAGCTCGCGGGTACCGACGGTGAGGCCGGCCAGCTCGGCTCCGAGGGAGGAGGCCGTGACGCGCAGGCGCACCTGCCCCGGTCGCGAGGCTCCCGGCTCCACGGTCACTCGCAAGGTAGGGGGGCTGGCGCCCGGAATGAACACGCCGGTTGCGGACCCGATGAGACTGCGGCCCGCGATATCCTCGGCTTCGAGGCGGTAGGCGTAGGAGACGCGCGGAGCGAGCGCGCCGTCGGAGTACTCGACGGCGCCGGTAGCCAGCGCGATTCTCCGCGCACCTTCGGGTCCCGTGCGGACCAGCACCAGCTCTCGCAGGCCGGTCGCGGCCGGCCACTCGAGGCGCACGAAGCCGCCGGCGGCGACGCTGGCCGCGGGCGCCGGCAGCTCGACCTGGGAGGGCTGCTGCCAGGAGTCCCAGCGGACCACGACGTCGTCCGCGGATCCGTCGGAGCCAAAGACGCCATCGGGTCCAGCGGATACGACGGCTCTACTGGACGGGTCGATGCGCCAACGGCCGCCCCACGGATCGAGGCCGTTTCCGTGGTAATTCGAAGGCAAGGAAGGGGCCGAGTAGGCGGCCCGCGTCTGGAGCTGGCGTGCGGCGATCATTCCCGCTATCTGGGAAGCCTCCACCCGCGCCACCGATACGCGTGCGTCCTGGGCCGGCCCCTGGTACCACGCAATGGTGATCGAGACCAGCAACAGCAAGACCACCATCGAGAGCACGAGCTCGACGACGGAGAACCCTCTTTCGGAGCCAGTCACCTTCTTCGTGTCCCCGCAGCTTCAGATGGTCGAGTCCGGCAGGATTGCGTAGGTCAGGATGTGGTTCGCCTTGCCCTTCACCTGGATCGGCTCGTTGCGCCTGGGTTCGGGCGTCACGAGGCCCTTGATCTTCTCGAAGGTGGTCTCGTGGATGAGCACCTCCCCGGGGCGGCCCGCGGTCTCCAGCCTCGAGGCGAGGTTCACGTTGTCGCCGATGACGGTGTAGTCCATCCGGGTCTCGGCGCCCACGTTTCCCGAGAGCACGTTACCGGTGTTGACGCCAATCCGCACCCCCAGCGGTCCCAGTCCGGCCTCCACCCACTGCCGCCCCAGCTCCAGAACTTTGCGCTGCATCCGCACCCCGGCGCGCACGGCGGAGAGCGCGTGGTTAGGACGCTCGGGTTCCGCCTTGAACACGGCCATGATGCCGTCGCCGATAAACTTGTCGAGGATGCCTCCCTCGCCCTCGATGATCTTCACCATCTCGGTCATGTATCCGTTCAGGTACTTGAGGACTCCCACGGGATCGACCCGTTCGCTGATGGTGGTGAAGCCGGCGATGTCGCTGAAGAGGACCGAGGCGTTGATCACCTGCCCACCCAGGGCGAGCTGGGCCTCACGGTTCTTGTGGATCTCGTCGACCAGCTCCTTCGGAATGTAGCGGCCCATCTTCTCTTTCTCGATGGCGATCCAGCGCTCCCGCTCCAGCGACTGCCGCAGGTCCTCCGCCATCTTGCGGGTGCGCTCGTAGAGCCGCGAGTTCTCGATCCCGATGGCGGCCTGCCGAGAGATGGCCTTGAACATCTCCATGTCGTCCTGCGTGAACTGCCCCCCGCCGGCCCGATTGATGAGCTGCACCACACCGCTTGTCCGATCGCCGACCTTCATCGGCACACACATGATCGAACGGGTGCGAAACCCCGACTTCTTGTCGTAGGCCGGATCGAACCTCGGGTCTTCATAAGCGTCCGCGATGAGCAGCTCTTCCCCCGACTGGGCCACCCAGCCGCTGATCCCCTGCCCGACCTTGACCGTGAAGCCCTTGACCGCTGCCCCGGCGGTGCCCTGCGCGACCACGAAGGATAGCTCCGTTCCCGCGTCGTTGAGCAACATCAGGGACGAGGCATCCGCCCGCAGTACCTCCTTGGTCCTGCGCATGATCAGATCCAGCAGCGCGTGAAAATCCATGATGGAGCTGATGGCCTGGCTCACCTCGCAGAGGATCGTCAGCTCCTGCATCCCCTTCTGCAGCAGCGTGTTGGCCATCTGCAGCTCCTCGGTGGCCTGCTCGACCCGCTGTTCCAGTTCGTCGTTGAAACGGGCCAGTCGCGCCAGCAGCTCCCTGTTCTGCCGATCGCGCTCTTCCAGGGCCGCGTTCTGCCGCTGCAGTTCGCCGACCAAACGCTGGTTCTCACGCTCCAGCCGCTGCTTTTCGAGCACCCTGTCGATGGACAGCAGCAGGCTCTGGCCGACCTCCCGCCCCTTGGGGATGTAGTCGGAAGCTCCGAGGCGGATCGCCTGGATCGCGGTCTCGACCTGGTCGTTTCCCGTCAGGAAGATGACCGGCGCCAGCAGACCGCGCTTGCGCACGGCGTCCAGA
The DNA here is from genome assembly GCA_016199905.1 of Candidatus Wallbacteria bacterium. GTDB lineage: Bacteria > Muiribacteriota > UBA6191 > JACPRK01 > JACPRK01 > JACPRK01. Next base: position 9,495 of record JACQFU010000541.1, on the reverse strand, counting down.
AAAGCGATTCCGTTCATGCCCGGCATGTCGATGTCGCTGACGATCAGGTCGAAGGCCATGTCCGCGTCGAGGTACGCGAGCGCCTCTGCCGGCCTGTTGAACGGCTGCAAGGGAAACCCCGCCTCGAGCAGGGCGTCCTGGAGGAACTCGAGCGCGAGCCGATCGTCGTCCACGATCAGGACCCGCTCCTGGCGTCGCGGCTTGTGGCTCGCGCTCATTCGTCGGCACCGAAGGCGTTACGGATCAGCTCGTGTGAGCGAGGCGCCGAGGTTTCGCGGTCCCACAGAAGGGCGAGGACGTCGAAGCGGCACTCCCTGTCCTGGCCGCCCGTCTGGCCGAGGTAAATCTCGGCGGCGCGAACGAGGTGATGTCGCTTGGCCCTCGTGATGCTTTCTTGAGCCGTGCCGAACTCCTTGCCCGTTTTCAGCCGCACCTCGACGAAGCAAAGACATCCGGCCTCGTCGGCCACGATGTCTATCTCGCCGTACCGGGTGGTGAAGTTGGTTTGCAGGACCCGGTAACCTTCGCGCTCCAGTATCCGCACGGCCGCAAGCTCGCCGGCCCTTCCCAGGCTTCTGCGGTCGGTCACGGCCGTGGGGGCTACTTTGCGAAGCTTCCCAGGGGTCCCATCTTGATGCTGATCGATTGGTCCTGGTCCATGTTCGCCTTGTAAGTTGTCGAGGCCTGGCGATAGCCTTTCTTGGTGCAGGATATGACGATGGTCTTGCCGCGTTCCAGTTTGTCGAACAGGAAGCAGCCGTTGCGGTCCGTATCGACCGCGAAGCCCTGCCGGTTGATGGCGACCTTCACCTGAGGCACGGGCCTGCGGGTCGCCGCGTCAATCACCGTTCCCACCAGCTTTGCCGGTCGATCATGAATATCCATACGCCACCTCTAATTAGTACGCCGCCGAAGGGCTGTCAAAGCGGCCACCCAGGTCCTGCAAGCGCTGTCGATAGGCTTGGCGCAGAGCTTCGAGCTCGGATGCGGTGAGATGCGAGCCGTTGGCGCGGATCTCCAGTCCGGCGCGCCGCAGCGTCACCAGCGACCCGGCCCGTCCGATCGCCTCCAGATAAAGCCGGCATGACGGCAGCACGTAGGCCGTCACCGGGGCGAAACTCCTGCGGTGAATTTCGCAGGGCCCAAGCCGCTCCAGGGCATCCATGTGCTCCTGTGTCCCGTAGCCCTTGTTGGCCGCGAAACCGTAATGAGGATAGCGGGCGTCCAGTCCGGCCATCAACCGGTCGCGATACACCTTGGCCACGATCGAGGCCGCCGCGATTGCGTAGCTGCGGGAGTCGCCGTGAATCAAGACCAGCTGCGGCAGCTCCACGGCCGGCAGCTTGACCGCGTCTATCAGCAGGAAGTCGGGCTGCGCCGGCGCGCAGGAGTGGATGGCCAGCTCCATGGCTCGCTTCGACGCCTGCAGGATGTTGATGCGATCGATCTCCGCCGCGTCCACCTCCGCGATCCCGACTCCCGAGGCGCGCGCTCGGATCTCCAGGTCCAGCCGTTCGCGTCGCTCGGGCGAGAGCTTCTTCGAATCGTCGACGCCCGGGATCGGCTCGTCGAACGGCAGCACGACGCAGGCAGCCACCACCGGTCCGGCCAGCGGTCCTCGCCCAACCTCGTCGACCCCCGCCACGGCGTCGAAACCGCGCGCCCGGTGGGCCCTCTCGAAGGAAACCATCGCCTTCAGCCGCTGGTCCTCGCGACGGCGCGCGGCTTGACGGCGTTCCTCGGATCGGGCCAGGCCTCGGACACCCGCGCGCGCATCGGATCGGCAGGCTTCGAGCAAAGCCTCCGGGAACCCCTGTTCCTCCAGCAGCTTTCGGATCTGCTTTTCCGGCAGAGCCGTGATGTCGGGCACGACCTGCATGCAAGAGCATTCTAGCAGCCGCGCTCCTGCCGGAGGCGCACGAGCAGCGGCGCCGCTACTTCGCGGTGGCCAGCGCCAGGACCGGCTCGGCCAGTTCGCGCTCAGGGGCGATGCGCTTGGGCACGGCCCACGTTCGGCCCAGCACGGGGACCCAGAACAGATCGCGATCGATCCCGCGAACGTCCAGGCACTCTCGCAGCAGCACAGGCGGCTCTTCCATCGGCTCGTCGGTGAGCTTGAAGGTGCCGAAGTGAATGCCGATCGACTGCCGGCTGCAAAGGTCGAGGTGGGCCTGCACGGCTTGCTCGGGGTCGATGTGGACCGGGGCCATGAACCAGCGCGGCGAGTAGGCACCGATCGGGATCGCTGCCAGCCGCATCGGCCCCAGGCGGCGTCCGATCTCGGCAAAATGCGGACCGTAGCCGGTATCGCCGCCGAAGAAGAATCGACCGGCCGCGCCCTCGACGACGAACGAGACCCAGAGCGTCTTGTTGGCGTCCCAGGGGGAACGGCCGGAGAAGTGCTGCGCGGGCGTCGCATGGACGGTGAGGCCGGCGTGCTCGGTGGATTGCCACCAGTCCAGCTCGACGACCCGATGCAGCTTGCGGCGGCGGAACCAGGCAGCCACTCCCAGCGGCACGACGAACAGCGGATCGTGACGCTCGGCGAGCTTGCGCACCGTGGGCAGGTCCAGGTGATCGTAATGATTGTGACTGACGATCACGAGGTCGATCCGCGGCAGCTCCTCCAACACCAGTCCCGGCGGGTTGCGCCGGCGCGGGCCTGCAAAAGCGAGGGGACTGCAGCGCTCCGACCAGATGGGGTCGGTCAGCAAGTTCACGCCGTCCATCTGGACCAGCAGGGTGGAGTGGCCGACCCAGGTGACGAGAAGCGACCCGGGCGCAGCCGCACCCGTAGCGGTGTTTCGATCCTGGGGCGCACCCTCGAGACGCGGCAACGGAATCGGCAGGCGCTCGTCCGGCTCCGTCGCCCGCGACGCGGGCTCGACGGCGATTGCGGAGGCGCGGCGGCCCTTGCGGAGCTGCAGGTGGCGCGTGGCGGTCCAGCGAAAGAACGCCAGCACCCGATGCTTGCCCGCGGAACCGCTGACGTTGTGGAAGCGGCGGCCATCGGAATGGTCCGAAACCGGGAAGGGCGCGCTTCTGCGAACCCGTGCGGGACGGTCGGGCCGGGGGGCCCTCTTGGGGAAGATCATACGCACCTCGCCGCAAAGTCGACTTCTTTGAGGATACGCCCGGAGCGGCTGTTGCGCAGCACCCGCCTCTGGGCGATACTGGATGCCCGCGCCGCGCCGGACAAGGTGGTTGCCGTCGGCCCGGACACGAAGCAAATGGCCAAGGACGACAGCGAGCGGCGATACTGGAATGACCGGCTCGAGCCGCGAGACTACCTCTTCGGCACGGAGCCGGCGGACTTCCTTCTGCAGATCGGCGGACTGCTCCCGCAATCGGGGAAGGCGATCGACCTGGCCGGCGGCGAAGGCCGCAACGCGGTCTACCTGGCCCGGCTCGGCCTCGACGTCGAAATTTGGGACCTGTCCTCCTCGGGGCTGGCCAAGGCTTCCGAACTGGCTCGAGAGACCGGCGTGACTCTGAGGACCGTCGAGTGCGACCTGGAATCCGTGGAGCTGCCGCCGCAATGCGCCGACGTGATCGTCTGCTTCTACTACACGCAGCGAAGCCTGTTCGCGGCGGTCGAGAAGGCGCTGCGTCCGGGAGGCGTCTTGGTGTTCGAGAACGTCACCACCGACCAGCCGCTGGCCGAGCGGCCAACGCGCGACCCGAAGTTCCGGCTGGCGCCCAACGAGTTGCTCCACGCGTTTCCAAGCCTTCGCGTGCTCTTCTATAGAGAGGGCGTGGTGGAGCGAGGCGTGCCCAAGGGGAAGCACGTTGCAAGCTTGGTAGCGCGCAAAGAGCAGTCGTAGCCAGGGTCCGCTAACTTGCAATCATCGCCCTTCTGGTGTATTGTGCGGCTCCCCCTTCCGCTCCCCGTTCGTGGGTTCGAGCGGAATGGGCAGGAGGTTCTGGTCGTATGAAATCGGGCGCATTGAATTCGAAGAGCCTGGCGCAGCTGAAGGAGATGGCGGCGGAGCTGGACATCGTGGGCCGCCACAAGATGGGCAAGGATCAGCTCATCGATGCCGTCCTGGCCGCGCGGGCCAAGGTCGCTGCGCGCCAGGAGAGGCTGGCCGCGGCCAGCGCGCGCCCGCTCTCCGCCAGGCCCCCCGCCCGAACCCGCGCGGAAGCGCCAGCCAGCAAGAAGACCGCGCCCGCTCCAAAGGGCAAGGCGCTCTCCAAGCCGGCCGTCGCCACCAGGAAGCCCGCTCCGACGGTCAAGGCTCCGATCGCCAAGAAAGCAACGAAGGTTCCGGCCAAGGGTGCCGCTGTCGCTGCCGCGAAGAAGGCGGCCCCCAAGAAGCCTCAACCGAAGAAGGCCGCGCCAGCCGTGAAGTCACGGGTAGCCAAGATCGTGGCGAAGCCGGCCGCGAAATCGCCGGCAGCGAAGCCCTCCCGGAAGCCCTCCGGGAAGCTGGCCTTGAAGGCTCCGGCAAAGCCGGCGGCGCGAACGGCTGCGAAGGCTCCCGCGAAGGTGCGCGTTGCCGCGAAGGCGCCCGTCCCGGCAAAGAAGCCGGCCGTCCGAAAACCCGCGCCGGTTTCGGTGAAGCCGGCAGCTCGGCCGCTTGCGAAGCCCGCGCCGGCAATCAAGGCGGCCCCGGCAAAACCGGCGCCCGCCCCGAAGGCACCCGCGGCAGCCGCACCTGCCTCGAAGAGTTCCGCGAAGCCGGCCTCTTTCGCAAGACCCGCGGCTGCCTCCGCTCCGGTCAAGGTCCCGCCGGAGCGTCCTTCCAAGCCGGCGCCGGCAGCCAAGCCCGTCAGCCCCGGGCGACCCGCGAGCCGGACGCCCATACGTCCGATCCGCAAGATCGTGCCCCGGCGTCTCAAGCGCCAGTTCGAGCTGACGCCCTCCGCGCCGCCCATCAACTTGCACGCCGGCGAGCTCGACGAGGCCGCCACGGCACCGCGACCCGCCACGCGCGTGCCCAAGGCCGAGCCCGCCCCCGCGGCCGGCGCCGCGCGCGAGCACGAGTCGATCCCCACCATTTACCAGTCCGACGATCGCGTCGTGTTGATGCCGCGCGATCCGCAATGGCTCTACTGCTACTGGGAGCTCTCGGAGCCCACGATGCGGGCCCTCCAGGAGTCGCTGGACCGTTTCGGTGGCGACCTGGTCGTTCGCGTCCACGACGTCACGGGCGTCGTCTACGACGGCACGAATGGGCGCGGCCATCACGACATCGTCCTGCCGCGCCAGGCGGAGGGCAGCTGGTACTTCCAGACGCTCGGCGAGGACATCGACCACCTCATCGAGGTCGGCATCCGCACCTCCGACGGGAAGTTCCTGGCGATCGTGCGCTCCAACACCGTCCGGACGCCTCGGGCCGCCTCCGGCTACCCGGAGTCCGACCAGCGGCACTCGATGCTGACCGACCTGGCCCAGGAGCGGGCGGCGGCCGAGGCGAGCGCATTGGAGTCGGAAGCGCTGGCGCATCCGTCGAGTCCGTTGAAACCGATCGGCCCTCACGGCCCCCAGGCCGCAGGCCCCGGAATTCCTTCCAGCCCGCTGGGCGGCTGGGCACCCAGCAGCCCGTTCGGCCCCTACGGCGAAGGATTGCTGGCCCCGCCCGTCGTCACCCCGGAGGTCAAGGAACGCGGCTTCTGGCTGGTCGTCGACGCCGAGCTGATCGTCTATGGCGCGACGGTCCCCGGCTCCCGCCTGAAGATCCAGGGACAGCCGATGGAGCTGCGGACCGACGGTACCTTCAGCGTGCGCTTCGCCTTGCCCGACGGCCAGCAAGTCATCCCCGTCGAGTCCACCTCCGCCGACGGAATCGACCGACTCGAGATCACTCCTATCGTCGAACGCCGAACCGAGTCCTCCGAGGAGTCGCCGGAGTGAAGTTGCCGGCCTCGCCCGCGCGGGTGCCGTCGCTTCGCTCCGGGTACGACGCCTGGAGAAGGGTTCCCCGGACGTGAGGTCTCGCCCCGGGAACAAAGCGAAGGTATCGGTACAGGCAAGCCCGAGGACCGCCGCTCCGCTCCTGGAGCGTGCTCATGCGCATCCCACCCAGGGAAGGATGCGTGCGCAGGAAGACCGGACGAGCCCGGGAAAGTCGACTGAACGCGGGTACTTCGCGCTGGTCCTTCACGCCCATCTCCCGTTCGTTCGCCACCCCGAGCACGAGGACTTCCTCGAGGAGCGCTGGCTCTACGAGGCCATCACCGAGACCTATATCCCGCTCCTGACCGTCTTCGAGCGGCTCATCGAGGAAAAGATCCCGGTCGCAGTCAGCATGTCGCTCACCCCAACCTTGACTGCGATGCTCTCCGATCCCCTTCTCCAGGCACGCTACGTGCGGCACATCGACCGCCTGATCGAGCTGGCCGAGCGCGAGGTGCAGCGCACGCGATGGCTGCCCGAGTTTCATCCGACGGCGCTCCACTATCTCGAGAGCTTCCGTCACTGCCGCACCGTCTTCGTCGATCGATACAAGCGAGACCTGCTCCGGGCCTTCCGCGAGGTGGCCGCGGCCAGCCGTCTGGAGCTGATGACCTGCGCGGCCACGCACGGTTTCCTGCCGCTCCTTTCGATCAACCCTGCCGCCGTGCGCGCCCAGATCAAGGTCGCGACCGCTTCGCACCGCCGCCTGCTGGGCGCCTCCCCCAGCGGCATCTGGCTGCCCGAGTGCGGCTACGCCCCCGGCGTCGAGCGGGAGCTGGCCGCCGAGAAGATCCGCTTCTTCCTGGTCGACTCGCACGGACTGTTGAACGGCCGCCCCCGCCCGCGTCACGGCGTCTTCGCTCCGGCCCTCACCCCCGCCGGCGTCGCCGTCTTCGGCCGGGACCTGGAGAGCTCTCGCAGCGTCTGGAGCGCCGATGTGGGCTATCCCGGCGACCCCGAGTACCGCGACTTTTACCGCGACATCGGATTCGACCTGGAGCACGACTACATTCATCCTTATGTACACGAGAGCGGCCTGCGGGTCGCCACGGGCATCAAGTACCACCGCATCACGGGCCGCACCGACGACAAGCAGCCCTATCGCCCCGAAGCTGCTCGGCTGCGCGCCGAAGAACACGCCGCCGATTTCGTCGCGCGCCGGCAGCACCAGGTGCGACAGCTCGAGCGGTTCATCGGCAGGAAGCCGATCGTCGTCAGCCCGTACGACGCCGAACTGTTCGGCCACTGGTGGTACGAGGGGCCGATGTTCATCGACTTCGTGCTGCGGAAGCTCCACCTGGAACAGAGCGAGATCGCGCCCATCACGCCGCTGGAGTACCTGGAGACTCAGTCTGACCTGGAGACCGTGGAGCTGTCGTTTTCGAGCTGGGGCCACAGGGGCTTCGGAGAGGTCTGGCTCAACGAGAGCAACGATTGGATCTACCGCCATCTGCACCGCTCGGCCGATAGGATGGTCGCCGCAGCCGCCGCCCACGGCGCCGCCACTGGGGTGGTGCAGCGCGCGCTCAACCAGATGGCTCGCGAGCTTCTGCTCGCCCAGGCCAGCGACTGGGCCTTCATCATGGCCGGAAAGACCGCCGTCGAGTACGCCGTGCGCCGCACCCACGAGCACTTGGCCCGCTTCAATCGCCTGCGCGACGAGGTCGAGAGCGGGCTCCCCGTGGACGAGACCTGGCTGGCCGAGATCGAATCGAAGGACAACATATTCCCGGACATCGATTTCCGGGTGTATGGCAGCAGCGAGTAGCTCTCCTCCACGTGGTAAACTGACCACCGCATGTTCAGCGTCAAGAGCAAGCTCGTCATCGCTATCGGATTGCTTCTGGTGCTGGCAACCCTGAGCTCCGTGGCGGCCGCGGGGGGGATGAAGGACCACGAGCGCAACGCCATCCTGGCGATCGTGATCCTCTCCTTGGCGGCCATCGGCGTGAACGTGTTCGTCTACCTCGACGTGGTCGCCGCGGTCGATCAGGTCGGCGAATCCCAGAAGGGTGGTCACATCAGCGATTTCCGGACCGAGCTGGACTACCTGGCCCACTTCCTGGGGACCTTCCGGGAGAAGTACTTCCGGGTGCTCGACATGGCACGGTTGGGCCAGGACTACCTGACGGAGGCGAGCAAGCAGATCGATCAATTCCGCACGAACCTGGTCACGATCGAGCAGACGATCAAACAGCGCCTCTCCGGAGCGCCCGAGATCCTGGCCGACCTCGAGGGGATGCGCCGCATCACGAAGGACTTCAACGACCTGTCGGTGCGGCACCGCGTGGCCACGGCCCAGCTGGCGGAAGGGCTCGAGACCGTGGAGCGCAACACGCTCGAGGCGACGAAGCTCTTCGACGACGTCGTGCAGCGGGCCCAGGCCTCGAGCAAGGCCGCGCAGGTCACCGCGGAAGGGATCGACCATATCCAGCGCGCGATGACCACCATCACGCGCGTGATCGGCAACCTCGGCAGCCGCCTGGAGAAGATCGGCGGCATCCTCGAAGCGATCGGCAACGTGGCCGAGCAGACGAACCTGCTGGCGTTGAATGCGGCGATCGAGGCCGCGCGCGCGGGCAAGCACGGCTCTGGGTTCGCGGTGGTGGCCGACGAGGTGCGCAAGCTCTCGGAGTCGAGCCACCGGGCCGCGATGGAGATCCGCGAGCTGATCGAGGGCATCCGGGCCGACGCCGACGAAGCGATCCACGCCACGCACGAGGGGACGCAGCGAGTGGAGGGCGGCATCGCGTTCGCCCTGGAGTCGGGGCGCACGTCGCGGGAGATCATCGAGATCATCGAGCAGGTGGAGAGTTACATCGACGGCGTCGGCCGCTACACGCTGATGCAGAAGACGTCGTCGCACGAGCTGTTGCGCTTCGGCGAGGAGATCAACGGCGTCAGCGACCGTCTGGGCACGGCGTCGGCCGAGGAGATGGAGACGGCGTCGAAGCTCCGGGAGGAGCTGACCCGGGTCCGGGAGTCGGTGGATGAACTGAAGCGCCGATCGACGGTGCTGGAGGAGATCGGCTCGACCCTGGGCCGGGCTTACGAGAAGCTGTCCGCCACGCGGGACATCTGACGGGCGCGCGAGATCGGAGAGGACATGGCCGAAGGACCCAAGAAAACGGAGAAATCCGAGCCCATCGAGGCGGTGCTGGAGGCCGGACCCGATCTGCGGATCACCGTCTTGACGGTCTCGATCCTCCTGCTCATCGGCATCCTGCTGATGTTCACGGGGTATCAGGCGGCCCACACCGAGAAGGTCTTTTTCCGCGAGGTCGCGATGAACGCCAACCAGGAGATCGCCACGCTCGTGGGGCGGCAGTTCGCCTCGATGTTCAGCGACGGCACGGGGCTGCTCGAAGACATGGCAAAGTTCCCGGCGGCGACGAAGCGAGACCTGGCGACCGTGGACGAGCTGTTCACGGTGCTCCTGAAGCGGCACAACCTCTACCGGGCTGTCTACCTGCTCGACGAGAGCGGCAAGGAGCTGAAGGTTCGCTTCAACGGGAACGCCGGCAAGTATCGTCCGCTGCCTCCGGAGAAGTTCGACTTGCTCAGACGCAAGGAGCTCGGGCGCCTCATCTCGGACT
>JACQFU010000567.1 GCA_016199905.1 Candidatus Wallbacteria bacterium | reverse complement strand
GCTCACCACGAACTTGACGTGGAAGCCCGTGATGCGAGCGATGGTCTGGAACCCGGCGATGTTCGTCGGGTCGTGCGTGACCAGCGTCAGCACGTTGCCGTCGAGCTTGACCGGCAGCACGCCGTGAAGGTTCACCAGGTCGTCGGACAGCACGTCGCGCATATCCTCGCGCGGCACGAAGTTGGCCAGGTCGAAGTAGCTGACGCCGTACTGGAACGCCAGGGCCCGGGAGAGCACTTCCTCGGTGATGATGCCCGCCTCGACCCAGATTTCGCCCACGCGCTTGGAGCGGTCCTCGCGCTGGATGGCCAGCGCCGATTCGAGTTGCTGGGGGGTAATGAGTCCCTTGGAGATGAGGATTTCGCCGATGCGCTTTTTCTGAATGAATTCGCTAGCCATCCGTCTGCCCTTCGCGAGTGGAGACCTTCGCCGTGAATGGAGTGTGCGTGCCCCGGGGAATGATAGCGGCTCGACAGGCGGTTGTCAGAAGTCGCCGTAGGCGACGCCCGCCAAAGAGGTGCCCGTGCTGCCGCTTCGGACGTCGTAGATGCCCTTCCACGTCTCCTCATAGGTCTTGCCGTCCAGCTTGCAGCGATACTTGAAGTGGCGCGTCACGTAGAGCGGCAGCCAGGTCTCCGTGTTCGAAGCGGTAGGGTCGAGGTTGGTCGGGTCTCGGGGGAACTGCTGGGCTGCGGAGATCGTCTTGCCTTCGTCATCGACCAGTGAAGGACTGCCGAGGTAACCGTGAGTCACCAGGTCCTCCAGGGTCTGCGGGAAGATCGGCGGCCCGTCCTCGTCGACGTTGCCGTCGTTGTCGTCATGTGCAAAGCCGTCCATGTCGACGTCGCCCGCGCCGTCTTCTCCCGCGACTCCGTCTCCGTCGATGTCGCCCAGGATGCCGCCGGGGTTGCACTTGCTCACGATCGTCGTCAGCTCGCTGGCGGCGTAGCTCTTGATAGCCGCTCGGATGCGAGAGAGCCGATCCTTTAGGATCACCTCCGTCTGGCGATCGCGGTACGTCTGGGCCATCGGGACGGCCATCACGGCGATGATCGAGAAGATGACGAGCGAGGCGAGCATCTCGACCATCGAGAAGCCGGACGGGAGGAAGCGCGGGTCGCAGGCTGGGGACTGTGGGCGGCGAAAAGATCGGGCGCTCCCGCGACTGCGCAGCTTTCGCCTCATTTCCTCCGTTGACTCCATCGTCGACCCATCTCCTGTCGGCAGCTTCTCCCTCACCAGTCCGAATACTTGGTCCCGTCGCTGGCCTCTGAGCTGTTCCAGCTGCGCACGTCGATCACCTCGGGACAGTCCTCGTCGACCCGGCCGTCGCCGTCGTTGTCCTTGCCGTCGCGCGGATCCTCGTCGATGTTCTCGATGAACTGCGCCGGGTCCAGGGTCTTGAGATCGGGCGACGTGCCTTTCGGATTGCTGGTCGGGCTCGGTTTCAGCACGGCGGTGATGCGCAAAGGGTGCAGCCCCGGCTTGGGCTTCGTCGTCATGTCCGGCGGGCCGAGCACGATGATGGCCGGCTTCGTGGGGTCCGTCGTGTCGTTGGAGATCGACCGCCAGTCGCCGTCGTTGTTGATCTTGGCCAGGACCACGCGCCAGCTCGCCTCGCCCGTGGTGGGGTCGATGGGCACCTTCCCGCGCAGGATGCCCATCTTCGAGACCAGATCGTTCAAGTCCGTGGGAAAGGCCTCCTCGTCGATCAAGCCGTCCTCGTCTTCGTCTGCACGGAACCGCCAGTCGAAGTCCGGATTCGGCCGGCCGTCCGAGAGCAAGGCCGGCTGCCCGGCGCCGTCCACGTCGATTCCACGGATGCCGTCCGCCAAGCCGCGAATGCCCGGAAAACCGTCGTGGTTGGCGTCGCCGCGCGGGTCCTCGTCGATGCGGCCGTCGCCGTCGTCGTCGACGCCGTTGCGCGGGAAGTCCCGGATCGCCATCCTCATCAAGAGCAAAGTCTCGCGCAGCGCATTCTCGCGATTCCTCTGGTAGAGAGAAGCAGCCATCGGCAACGCCGCCGTCGCCAGGACGGCGATCATCGCCACGACGGTCAGCAACTCGATGAAGGAGAAGCCGAAGCGCAGGCTGCAGGCCGAGACCAATCGAGCGCGCCGTCGCCCGCAGGCTCGTCGTTTCCGATTGCTCACTGCTTCAGAACCTACCGGAGTGTCGCCACCGGACGCAACGCCACGGCACCTGCCCAACAGGCGTTTGTCGGTCTTTCCTACAGCCTACAGTCTAGAGCCTACAACGTCATGAAATGAACAGCATCTCCCTGTACTTCGGAAGCGGCCAGTAACCGTCGGGGATCTTCTCCTCCAGCGCGTCGCAATGCTCCCGCACCTTCGCCAGAGCGGGCACCACGGCCTCGGCCAGCACTCGGCCGTGCTCGGCGATCTTCTTGGCCCGCCCGGCCTTCGCCATCGCCCCGTCCAGCGCTTCGAGCGCTTCGTGCAGGCTGCCGATCTGACCGACCACCTCCAACAACTGCTCCGACTGGAGGCGCACCGACGCAGCGCCGCGGCTCTCGAGTTTCAGGCCGGAGAGCGTCTTTCCGACCGCGTCCACGCTGCCGGCCAGCTCGGCCTGGAAGCGGTAGGCCGCCGGCAGGACCATCGTGAATGCCATGTCCTTGATGGTCTCCACCTCGATCTCCAGATCCTTGACGTAGCGCTCCATCTTGACGTGGTACCGCGCCTCGCACTCGTCCGGGCTGAAGACGCCCAGCCTCTTGAGCAGCTTCTTGTCGTCGGAGCGCGTCAGCACCTCCAGCGCCTCCGGCGTGGTTCTGAGGTTGGGCAGTCCTCGCCTGGCTGCTTCCTCGACCCACTCGCCGGCGTAGTTGTTTCCTTCGAAGCGGACGTTCTTCGTTTCCGTGATGGCCGCCTTGACCACGTCCATGACGGCACGGTTGAGAGGCGCCCCGTCCTTGAGCCGTTGCTTGAGCTCGGAGCCGATTTCTTCCAAGGCCTCGCTGACCGCCGCGTTGAGCATCGCCAGCGGATAGCTGATCGAGAACGCGGCGCCGACGGCGCGGAACTCGAACTTGTTGCCCGTAAAGGCGAAGGGACTGGTGCGGTTGCGGTCGGTCTGGTCCCGGTTGATGATCGGCAGCTTGCTGATGCCGAGGCTCAGGATTCGGCGCTCGGTCGACTCCTGGCTGTTCTCGCCGCGCTCGATGGCGTCGAGGATGCGTGTGAGCTGCTCGCCCAAAAAGACGCTGACGATCGCGGGTGGGGCCTCGTTGGCACCGAGGCGGTGGTCGTTTCCGGCGCTGGCAACGCCCGAGCGGATGAGCGCGCCGCGCTTGAGGACGCCCTTGAGCACCGCCACGAGGAACACCAGGAACTGTAGGTTGCGCTCCGGGGTGTCGCCTGGCTCCAGCAGGTTGACGCCCTCGGCCGACTGAAGCGACCAGTTGACGTGCTTGCCGCTGCCGTTGATGCCCGCGAACGGCTTTTCATGGAGCAACAGGACCAGGTCGTGACGCAGCGCCACGCGCCGCATGACCTCCATCGCAATCTGGTTATGGTCGGCGGCGATGTTGGCCTCCTCGAAGATGGGGGCCATCTCGAACTGGGCCGGAGCGACCTCGTTATGCCGGGTTTTGGCGGGAATGCCGAGGCGATACAGCTCGAACTCGACCTCCTGCATGTAGGCCTGGACCCGGTCCTTGATGCTTCCGAAGTAGTGGTCCTCCAGCTCCTGGCCCTTCGGAGGCTTGGCGCCGAGAAGAGTGCGGCCGGCGGCCATCAGGTCGGGCCTGAGGTAGTAGAAGGCGCGGTCGATGAGGAAGTATTCCTGTTCGGGGCCGACGGTGCCGGTGACGCGTCCCGGGTCCTTCTGTCCGAAGAGCTTGAGGATTTCGCGAGCGCGGAGGCTGATGGCCTCCATCGAACGCAGCAGCGGCGCCTTCTGGTCGAGCGCCTCGCCGTTGTAGCTGATGAAGGCGCTCGGGATGCAGAGGACCTTGCCGTTGACGCCTTCGATGATGAAGGCGGGGCTGGAGG
>JACQFU010000566.1 GCA_016199905.1 Candidatus Wallbacteria bacterium | reverse complement strand
GCCAGGTGGCCGCCTTCCTGGCGAACCCTCGAGAACAGGGCGGCCTGGACCGGCTACGGGCGGGCGAGATCGAACTCAAGGGACTGTTCCAGGGCAAGCTCGGCGAAGCGCTCGGCGCAGTGCAGCAGGTGTTGTGCGGCGAGCACGGCAAGCTGGTGCGGACCGTCCGGACCCGCGAGCTGCTCGAGCGGCAGTTGCGCGACGGCTCCCTCGGCCTTCAGGGCGGCGTGGAGATGGTGGTGGAGGAGGCTCTGACCTTGCCCGCGATCGCGAACATCCGCCGCGGCGGGATCCTCATCTGCAAGGGCGACCTGACGATCGGTGGCGACCTGGAGCGCGGAGCCGATTCGGAGCCGCTGACGCTGGTGAGTCTCAAAGGAAGGGTCGTCGTCTCGCCGGGCGTGCGCAAGGTCGACGCCTTTCTGATCTCGGTCGAGAAGACCGTGGTACTCCCGAAGAGCCAGGACCTGGCGATCCGGGGCGGAATCGCGGCCGCCCAGATGCCGGCCGACTGGATCGGGACGTCCGGGAACCGGACCGTGAAGTTCGTCCCCGAGTTCGACCCGACGGCGCCTGACGCCAACGCGAAGTACCTGCGCCTCTGCGTCGCAGAAGATGTCCAGCAGCTCGTGGGAGGCGCCCCGTGAGGCGCGGCGTCACGCTGGTGGAGCTCGTGGTGGCGATCGCCCTGTTTTCGCTCTGCCTCGTCGTCGTCTGGACGCAAATGCGGCAGTCGACCCAGGTGGAGGGCAAGAGCTCTCGCGAGGCGCAGTTCGCCATGCAGCAGGCCCTGCTGTTCGACCAGCTCACCTTCGATCTGCGAAGCTCGGTGGCCCTCACCGTCGACGGTCCCAGCCGCTACCGCATCCAGCGACTCGTCGAAACCGACACGGGCCCCGTTTCCGTCGAGGTCGTGTACGACGTCGACAAGGACCGCTCCCGCGTGACGCGAACCTTGGCTGGAGCCGCACCGCAGGCCTTCGACTTCTTCGAGCTGCTGCCAGAGCGCGTCCAGTTCCGGCTGGACATCGAGAAGCTGGCCAATCCATGATCGCCGTCTCGCGTTCTTCCGAGTTACGACGCGCCACGTCGCTGATCGAGGTTCTCGTGGCCTGCCTGATCCTGGGCCTGGCGCTCGTCCCCGTCGTCAACCTGCTGCAGCAAAGCAGGCGCATCACCTACCAGGCCAGCCAGCAGGTCGCGGCTGCGGCCGAGGCGCAGACGCTCCTCGAGGCCCTCTCCACGCTGGGCGTGCTCGAGCTACCAGCCGGTTCCGTGACGGCCGAAGGTGCGGAGCTGCTCTCCGACGCCGGGGCTGCGGCCGCGGCAGGATCGGCTCGCTGGAAGAAGGTCTCGGAGCTGTTCCAGAGTCGCGCGAGCCGCCTCCTGAAGCGTTCCGTGCGCGCCACCCTCTTCGCAGGCGACGTGTCCGGCCAGGATCGCGTCCTGATGGAGGTCTCCGTGACCTACGACCGGATGCCCGGCGAACCCACCACCTCGCAAACGGTGGTTCTGGCCGCTCTGCTGGCCGGCCGGAGCTGAGCGCGGCTCGAGGCTTCCTGACGCCGCTACCCTTCCCGCACTGTGAGCATAAACCCGCCCAAGCCGCGAGGTCCCAGGAGCTCACCGCGCTGGCGATCTCGAACAATCATTTCGCGCTGGGCGTGGGTCAGAGCCTCGGTCGCCTGCACCTCTCCGGTCCCGTGAGGATCGGCCTCCTTGAGCGCCCATCTCAGGCACGAGACCGCCTCATCCAGCTTCCTCAGCTCGTCGTAGCGCGCCAAGCCGCGCGCACGTGTCGCCATCGCCAAGGCGACTGTCTGCAGGCCAGGCGCCCGCTCCTGGACCGGGAGCTGCGAGACCATCGCGAGGGCCCGGCCCATCTGCCCTCCGAGAGCCTCGGCGGCGGCCAGCCTTGGGCGGAGCTCCGCGGCCTCCGCCGGCGAGGTCACCTCCGCGGCGGCTCGGCGCGCTGCCTCGAGGCTCCGGTGCGCCTCCACGGCGGGCTCGCCCAGAAGCGTGCGGACTGCCGCGTCGACGTCTCCGGCCTTCTCCTGGTGCGTCAGATGCGGCCTGCCGTGGGCCGAGCGCTTGTGGAGCTGCCTGCGGGCCACCTCGAACCCGGCGAGTCCCCGGACGCCGGGGCGCGCCGCGAACTGGAGGAAGAGACCGGCTACACGGCCGCGGAGTGGCGCCTTCTGGCGAGGTTCTATCCCTCTTGCGGAAAGCTCTCCGAGCAGATGCACCTCTTCGAGGCCCGCGGGCTGACGCCGGGACGTTCGCGTCCGGAGCCCAACGAGGACCTGGAGGTCGTGACGGCCACTGTCCCGGAGGCGCTGCAGATGGCCCGCCGCGGCGACATTGCCGACTCGAAAACGCTGCTGGGTCTTTTGCTGGCGGCCGGAGCGGGGGCCGAACTCACCTAGGCGGGAGCGACCGGGCCAGCGCCGTCGCCAGAGCCGCGTAGTCTTCGGCCGAGTTGTAGAGTTGGCACGAGATGCGAAGCAGCCTCCTGGGCGGCGCCGGCCACGGCACCACCGGGACCTCGATGCCGTGGTTGAAAAGCAGCTCGTCCTGAAGCGGGTCCGTGTAGAGCGGTGAGCTGGCAGGCTCGATGCCGCCGTCGGGGATGGGCACGCTGGCCAGGGAGCCGATGCACTCCTCCGGGCTTGGCGCCGCTATTCCGAGCGCGGCACATAGCACGTTGCGCCCGGCGATCGCCGCCTGGCGGTTCGTGCGCATCAGCTCGGGCCACCCGCCGGGAAGCAGGCTGCCGAGGAAGTCGATTGCAGCCGGCACGCTGAGGAAGGGCGTCGGGTCGTCGGTGCCCGTCCAGTCGAACTCGAGTCGAAATCGAGTCCGGCCACCGAGCGGCCAAGTCGCTCCGTGGCTGATGGAAAGCGGATGGATGCGCTCGCGGCGATCGGCCCGAACGAGGAGGATGGCTGCCCCCTTCGGCGCGCAGAGCCACTTGTGGCAGTTGGCCGTGTAGTAGGCGGCGCCGAGCTTCGACAGCTGCAGCGGCACCATCCCCGGGGCGTGAGCGCCGTCTACCAGGGTGTCGACGCCTCGCTCGGCCAGCGCGGCCACGAGTCGCTCGATGGGCCAGACGAGCCCCGTCTGGCTGGTGACGTGATCCAACAGAGCCAGACGTGTGCGCGACGAGACGCGGGCCATCACTGCGTCCACGATGCTGTCGGCCGACGCCAGCGGAAACGGGACCGCGGCCTCGACCACCCGGGCGCCCGCCCTATCCGCGACGTACTCCAGCGCATTCCGGCAGGCCTTGTACTCGTGGTCCGTCGTCAGCAACTCGTCGCCGGGCGCGAACTCGAGCGACCGGAGCACGGCGTTGACGCCGGCGGTGGCGTTCGGGACGAACGCCAGGTCCTGCGGCTGGGCCCCCACGAATGCGGCCACCTGCTCTCGCGCCTCCGACAGCAGCCGGTCGAAGTCGCGCACGAAGAACTTCACCGGCTCGGCCTCCATTCGGTCTCGAAGCTCCCGCTGGCGCTCGAGCACCGGAATCGGGCACGCGCCGAAGGAGCCGTGGTTCAAGAACCGGATCGTGGGATCGAGTTGCCAGTGGCGGGAAAAAGGAGAGGGCATTGGGGGCGCAGGCTGTAGGCAGCAGGAAGCACGTCAGTCGGATGGCGCGGCCGGAGAGGCAGGACCCGGTGGGCAATCGAGTATCGGCGTTCGGAGAGTCTCTCCCACACTACAGCCTCCAGCCCAAAGCCTAAAGTCCCCACGATGGCCGAAGACGATTCCAACGCAACCCTGCGCGACGACGTCAGGCTCTGTTGCTCACGATCCACGGCGTCGCCGCCGGGATGCGAAACACGGGCTGGACCTACTTGCGTTCGTAGGTCCCCACGAGCTTTCCGGTGGAGACGACGTGGTCCTTGATGGCCACCAGCAGCTCGTCCTTGGTGAGCCCCTGGGCCAGCGAGAGCTGAGAATCCAAGGCGTAGACCGTGAAGTGGTAGTGGTGCGTCCCGTGGCCTTTCGGAGGCAGCGGGCCGCCCCAGCCCTTTTCACCGAAGTCGTTACGCCCCTCGAGCGCGCCTGCGAGTCCGCCCTCCGGTATCTTGGCCGTGCCAGCCGGAATCTTGTAAAGGACCCAATGGACCCACGGAGTCGGTCGAGGGGCGTCGGGGTCGTCGCAGATCAGCGCCAGCTCGCGGGCCTTCGGCGGGGCGCCCTCCCAGTCGATCTCGGGCGACACGTTCTGTCCTTCGCCCTTGTAGGCGTGTTTTGTGGGGATGGGCGTTCCGTCCCTGAATGCCGGGCTCTTCACTTCAATCACGATCGTAGCCTCCTTTGCGACATTGCCCGCCCAGACCGCCCGGGCAAGGAGCGCGCAGACCAGCAGGAAACGCATGCGGCTTCCTCCGTCCTCTCGGGCCGCTCCGGGTGCCGGGCGGGTCTCCGGCCACAGGATACATCTCGCAGCGAATGTCTCGGCACAACTCCAGTCACCGCCCGGGCCTTTCGGAGCGGCGCTTGCGCGGTCATAATGGAGGCCGACGGCGATCGAGCTCCAGATGGACTTCCCCGGCCGCGACATATTCCGCCAGGCGGTTCACGCCTATCGCTCGGCGTCGGCGGTCGAGAAGCTGCGGCGGGCTCTGGAGACGTTGGCACGGGGAACCGGGGGCGCGACCGTGCGCGACAACTACACCGACGCGTTTCCTCGAGTGAGGATGAACGATGCCGGGCGCGTCCGCTGGCTTTCGTTGAACCGTGCGCCGGGCGGCCAGATGCGCGTCGGCCTGGTGAGCCGCTCTCTCCTGGAGGAGGCGCAACTGGCCGAGCTGCCGTCGCTGGAGTTGCACCCCGCGTGGCGAGGCCGCGACTTTGTCGTCCCCTGGATGCGTCCGGTGATGGCGGGAGACGCCGTTCTGGACGCGCGGTTCGCCCTCTACAGCGCGGAGGGAAAGACCGTGGCGCACGTCTTCACTCGGCCCGTGTGCGAGGCGATCCTCGCGCTGCATTATGGGTTCGACATCCCGGGCGTCGACGTCGCGCTGGGCGGACGCTCCATCGTGCTGCGCAAGACCGTCCGCTCCGACCGCGTCACGGCCTCGTTGCTGCAGGAGCTTCTCGCACGCATGGACGTCGTCTGCCGCGCCGTCGAGGAGGTCTTTCGGATAGATGCGGAAGGCATCTTCCACATCGACCAGTCCGGGAGTCCCGAGGCCGAGTCCCGCTGTCGCGTCTGCGGGGAGCTGCTCGACGAGTCGCCGCTCTACTGCGCAGCCTGCGAGACGCCGCACCACACGGATTGCTGGCAGTACCTGGGCCGTTGTGCCATTTTCGGCTGCGGCTCGCACCGGTTCCTGGCCCGCAAGGCGCGCGATGCGTCCGATTTGAAGCCGACGCGCCGGCCCCCGGTGCTGTTGGTGAGGTAGGCGCTGCGGCCCAGTTCTCGCACGATCCGCGCGAGCACGTCGGCGACCATGGCTTGCTGTTCGGGAGCGTTCTCTACCGTGATGCCCGAACCGTCGGTTCGAGGCGAGTCCGGGAAGTCCGTGACGTTCAGCAACGCGTAGAGCCCGGGGCGAGCCGGACCGCGGCTGAGTTCCTCGACCAGGTGGTACAGCTCGCAGTCGACCGTGGCGACGCCTCGCGCCCTGTTGCGTTTCGCCCACTCGGCCGTCTCGACCAGAGGGGTCCAGACCGATCCGTGCAACGTGCCGCGAATCGCGCCCTGCACGCCTAGACTCAAGGCTCGGTTTTCGAGCGGGATCGCCTCGCGATCGGCCCCTGGCGACTCGCCGAGGAACGCGACTGCTCGGGGGATCGCCCACTGAAAGCGACGTCGCGCGCCTCGAAGACTGCCCGCGCTTCCCACGAAGACCACCGTGTCGAGACCGCGCTCCCGCAACAGGCCAGCCACGCGGGCCGGAAGCGTCCCGAAGCAGGCGCCGAAGGCCGACAGCGCCAGCGCCACGCGGCCGTCGGCAAGGCGCCCGACGACCAGCGACAGATCGCCTGCGTCCAGCGCTCGCGCGCCACGGAGCAACCGCTTCAGCGGGCCCGTGAAACCGACGAAGAGGACCCGCACCGGCCCGTCCGCCTGGTCGAGCAGCCCGAGCAGCTTCTGCCGATCGGGGAACGGCCGGCCCCCCGCCCGACGCAACGTCAGCACCGACTGGGGCGGCACCCCCAGGAAGCGGAACCGCGCTTGCTCGTTGAGCAGCTGCTCGTCGGAGTGGTAGCCAAAGAAGGCGACGCCCACCCGGTCGCGCTTCGGATCGGCCCCGAGAAGCGTCTGGCGGCGTCGTGAGAAGCCGCAGGCGCCGACGCGAAAGATCCGGGTGAATCCCCGGGACGCCAGCGTGCGCGCCGCCTCGGCGGCATCACCGTCCACGAAGGCCAGGGTCGTCCGGCGGTCGAGGAAGAGCGGCCGAAGCTCCTTTCCGATCTGAAAGTCGAGATATCCCTGCAGGTCGCGCATCGAGTGCGGAACGTCCGTTGCGAGCGCGCGGACCTGAGACGCGTAGCCGCGGCACAGGAACTCCAGCGACGCCGAGGAACCCGGAACGATCGGCGGAAGGGGCGCCGCCTCGAGTGTCCGCTCCCTGCCAGGCAGATAGGTCCTCTCGAACCACTCGAGGCTCTTCTGGAGCTCCTCCCGCGGCAAGCGGAACACGTTGAGGTCCGTGTCGAGAAAGCCGAGGATCTCCTCGCGGTACTCGTCTCCCGGTCCGAAGAGGCGGTAACCCGACTCGCGCAGGAAGTCGTCGCGGCGGGACTGCAGGATGCGCCGTTCGCGCGAGGCCGGGGAGAACTCGCTGGCCAGCATGTCGAACAGCGACCGGTAGTTGTAGCGGCGCAGAGTCGATTCCCAAAGCTCGAGGGCGGTTGGCCGATGCGCTGGAGAAGGAATGTGACCCGGGAACTGGAAAGCCGTGAAGAGCGCAAGGCGATCGAGCGCGGGGTCCATCAGCAGACCGGTCTCCCGCTCCAGGCCGATCGCCGCGAGGAAACGATCGACGCCTGCAGCGGCGAAGGCCTCACGCATCGAGGGCATGTCGTCGGCCTGGGTGACGCTCTTGAGGAGATCGAAGAAGAAGACGTCCGTCGGGAAGCAGCTCGTCAGGCGGTCCATCAGCTGATCGTGCAGGTAGCGCACATCCTTGCGGAATGGCTTGATGAGGGCGTGAAAGAGGATCGGCCCGGTCGACGACGCTTCCCGGCAAGCCGAGGAAGCCTGCCGGGCGCGCCGGCCCTCGGCAGTGGCGGGGGCGGCGGCGCGGTCGAGGGAGGCGCGCAGCAGGCGCATCGTGCCCGGGTCGCGGCGAAAGTCGTGGAGGCGCACGAGGTCGCGTACGAAGCGGCCGACGTTGTGCAGGTCGATGAACGGCCGCGGCTTGGGCGCGTAGAAACGGAAGACTCGGGCGCGAAGATCTCCGATGCCCAGGTCCGTCGGATCGAGGAGAGTGCCGTCGGAGAGGAGGCCGACCTTCGTGGCGGTGATGCCCTCGGTATGGAATTGCGCCTGGCGTTCGGTCTCCTTCACACGGGGCGAGAGATCGAAGTGGAAGTCGGGAGTGGGGACCTTTCCCCGGTAACGGGCGCCGATGGCCAGGACGTCTTCGCGGAAGCCCGCGAAGCCCTTCTGGGAGCTGTCGTAGATCAGGTCGTAGTCGCTGATGACCGTGAAGGGATGACCCAGGTAGAGATCCCGCACGGTGCCGCCATAGATGCCGAACGTGACCCCGTGCCGCCTTGCGGCGCGAGCGACCTCGACCAGGCAAGGCTGGGACGAGATCAGCCTCGCGAAGTCGAAGTCGGCCGGAGCGGGGACCGCAAGGGCAGCTGCCGCGCCTAACGCGAGGCATAAAAGGAGTGAAGAGAGTATGCGAGTCGTCATTCCGCGGGCTCCGGGGGCCGTCTCAGAAAGGGGACGCCCGCGCGGCGGCGGGTGGCCGTGAAAGTTCGAAGGGCGCGATAGAGGCGCTCGTGGCCGTCTTTCGGCGGGCCGTCGCCTTCCGAGCAACGCGCGGCAGCCAATGCAGCCAAGCGCGCTATGTCGCGCTCGACGGCGGCGCCGTCACGGCCCGAGAAGGCCGGGGCGAGCCTGGCCTCGTCGGCGACGAACCGGCGCCGCGCCTCCGAGACCTCGTGGTGCGCCTCGGCGGGAAGTCCGGACGTGTCCGCGTCGGCCAGGCGCGCGGCGAGGCGCAGCCGGGCTTGCCGGGCGCGAGCGTGAAACGTGTCCATCGAATCTGCGGTGCGGCGGCGCTGGCCGAACATCTCCAGGTCGAACAGCTCCTCCAGCCTTCCAAGGGGCGTCCGGTAATGGAA
Source organism: Candidatus Wallbacteria bacterium (assembly GCA_016199905.1). GTDB lineage: Bacteria > Muiribacteriota > UBA6191 > JACPRK01 > JACPRK01 > JACPRK01. The sequence continues at coordinate 3,717 of JACQFU010000566.1, read as the reverse complement.
TCGCTCGCCCTGCACGAGGCCCGGCACGCTCTCGGCGAGCACCGTCAGCGGTGCGCCGGGGAAGGGTTTGAGCTCGTTGACGCGATCCGAGGAGCTGGAGTCGATGATGAATCCCGGGACCTCGAGCGCCAGGTGGAGCAGGTTGTAGAACGTGGCGACTCGGTCGGCGTCGGCCGCAAAGGGATTGTAGACCAGCAGAAAGCAACGGCTGTCGAGGCCGGCCGACTCGAGCGCACGCGTGACGGCCTGGATATCGGCGAAGGTATAGACGGGCCGGGCCGCTTCACCCTTCTGGACGAGCTGGTTGAAGTTGGTCTTCAGCGCGCGGATGGAGCCGTCGGTGAACGCGTCCACGCCCATCACGATCTCGTCGATCCCGAGGGTCTTGTAGGCCGCTACCAGCCGGTCGTTCACCAGGGCGGGCGCGCCGTCCTCGGCCCTGCGCCGCAGGAAGGCCTGCAACCCGTTATGACGCACGAAGAACTCGAAATTGCCGAGGAGGCCCTCCTTCTCGAGGCGCTCGGCCAACTGGATGACGCGCTCGGGGTTTCGGTTGAAGTAGCTGTCGAGCAGGTAGACGTCGATATGTTCGCCTGCGGCCGGAGCGTCCACCTCCAGGATCTCTCTCAGGAGGCCGATCAGCAGGCCGATGTCGAGGGCCGCGAAGGGCTGCATCCCGCCCGAGCAGCAGAAGCTGCAGTGGTATCCGCAGCCGCGGCTGGTCATCAGCAAGTGGGAGGACTTGGGCGGCTTGGGACCGCGGCTGGAAGAGAAGTACTCGCTCAGGAATCGGTCGTACTCGGCCGAGTAGATGCCGCGGAGCACGCCCGGATCGTAGCGGAGCGAGTTCATCCCCAGGTCCGTGAGGATTCGCCGGCGGTCGAGCCGGGTCAGCGCCGCGGTGGAATCGTCGAGCCGGGCAGCGACGCCGTCGTAGCGCAGCACGTCGGAGGCGCAGAACGGCCCGTCGAGCAGGTCGTCGAGGATCTGCACCAGGCGACCGCCCTGCTCGTCCCCGAGCACCAGCATGTGGGCCTGCGAGCCTCCCCCCGCGGCGGGATCGACCGCCGGGCCCAGGCCCGTTGCGATGAGGAGCGTGCCGGAGGGAACCTCAGGGTGCGTGCGCGCGGGAACCGAGTAGGGCGGATGGAAGTAGGACTCGGCGCTGGCGTTGGCGCTTCGATAGATCCAGCATGCGGCGGCGTGGGAGTCGGCGACTTCGAGGCCGTTGTCGCGGAACTCGCTGATGGTCGTGGCGGCCAGCAGGCCCTCCTCGGGCTCGGCGCTGATGGAGTTGAGGCCCTGGATGTGGAACGAGGAGACTGCCGGGAGCGAGAAGTGGCGCTCCTCGCGCGTCGACTTGCCGACCAGGCAGGTCTCGGTCTCTCGCAGCAGGGCCCTGAGCGAGAGCGGCTCCAGTGCGCCCGAGTGGAAGGCCGAAGCGGAGACTCTCAAGTCGGTGTAGTGGGTGACCGGGTCGTGGAGCAGGGTCCAGATGCCCGGGCGGGAGGCGGTCTTGGCCTGTCCTGATGGTGTCCGCGGCTCCGCGTCGGGCTTGGGCGGCACCGGGGAGAGGGTGAGGTCGAGGCGCGCGCCGTCGAGGGCCGCGGAGGAGAAGTCGAAGAGTGAAAGGAGCTTCCGGCTGAAGCGAATCGCATCCGGCAGCGAGAGGCGTTCCGACGGCGTGGAGAGCAGGATGCGGTAGCCCAGGTCCCGGGTGGGCGGGTTGTCGACGACGGTCAACGCCCGGCTCATCCGCAGCTGGCGGAGGCCGCGTCGAACGAGACGGACTACTGCGCAGGCAGCTTGCGTCCGCCGGGCCATGTGGTCGACGAAGTCGCCGCGGTCGGTGATCGCGCGCACGGAGGCGAAATCGGCCCCGAACTCCGCGGCGAGCGAGGCCACGTGGAAGTCCTCCATCTCGACGATGGCCGCTCGGGGGTAGCCAGCCAGGAGCGCGTCGCGTTCCGCGGCGCTGGAAACGAAGGCCCGAGTGGTGACCGACTGGCCGGGCCGCGCGCGCATGCCGTGCGGGGCGGCGCGCAGCAGCTCTTCGTTGAGCCAGGCGCCGAACTCGACCGTGCGGCCCTGGCGGTGGGCCGCGCGGCTGACGACCACGTCTCCGATCTCCAGCTCAGCGACGGCGGCCATCGCCGTACCGACGCCGACGATTTGCTTGGGAAGCGTGGCGGAGAGCAGCTCCCGGACGACCGTCTGGAGGAGGCCGATATCGTCGCCGAACGGAATGCGCATCAGCTCGACCGGCCGGCCGTCGAGGGTCCCTTCGTGAAGCGGGAAGCGCGAGCGCGGCACTTCGCGCGTCCCCGTGACTCTCACGCGCGTCAGGAGAGTATCCAGCTCCTTTGGGTCGTAGCAGACCAGAAGGATTCGGCGGGCGTGGCTGCGCGCTGGGGGCACGATCTCGTCCTCACTCGAATCGTTCGATGCCGAGCGTTCGGGAGAGCTGCTCGAGCGTTTTCTTGCCGGCGGGCGTGTCGGCCATCCCGAGGAGCAGGTCCTTCACGTTCTTCTTCAGCTCGGGCTCCAGCTCGGGAGAAGCCACGATCGGGTCCTCGGGGATCGGCTCGGTGCGCGAGACGACGGCCAGGCGCGTCTCGAAAAGGTTTGCGAAGCGGGGGTCTCGGAGCAGCATGTCCGACACGGCGCCTGCGTCGGCGGCGCCCGAGAGCACTTGCTCGATCACGCGATCGTGATTGCCGGCGAACGCCACCGACGCGAAGTAGCGCAGCGGGTCTATGGCGTGGGCGCTGAAGAGCCTGTTGGGATAGAGGTAGCCGCTCTTGGAGATCCGGTCCACGTAGGCGAACCGGCGCCCAGCGAGGCTTGCCAGCGTCATCGGTCCGTCGGACTTTCGGGCGACGATCAACCCGTGGTGAGGGAGACCGCCTGGGCCGACCGGCCGGCAGAGGGTTTCCATGGCAGAGGAGCCCGAGTGGCCCGGGGGCGTGAACCATCCGATGTCCACGCGGTGCTGAGCCAGCGCCCGGTCCAGGTCGGCGTAGCTGGCGCTCACCCGCACGCGCACCGTGCGGCCCAGGTTCGCGGAGAGGTATCCGGAGAGGGGCTCCAGCGCGGCGACGAGCGCCGTGCGCTCCAGGAACGGGAAGGTCCCCAGCCCGATCGGCCGCCTCGCATCGTGCAGGATACGGATCGGTTCCTCGCCGCTGCCCGCGCATCCGTTGCAGGCCAGCACGAGCGAAACCGCGGCCAGGAGCGAGAGGAGCGGGCTGGAGTGGGCCGTCATGCTTGGCTACAGTATGCGTCCGTCTCCCCGAGCAACGCCATTACCCGGGGGATTCCGAGCGCGGTCGTGTCCAGCCAGCAGCGGCTTCGCGAGGCGAAGCGGCTCGCGCCGGATGCTTCCAGGAGAGGCAGCAGCAGGTCTTTCAACTCCCCGGGCAGCTCCGAAGCCAGGTACTCCACGGCCAGCGATGAGACGAAGCGATCGCCGCCGGGGAGCCGATCCAGGGCGTCCAGCACGCGAGCGGGCCGCGCGCATCTCGAGGCGGCAATGCGGGAGGCATGGGCCACTCGCCCGGCCACTCTGGCCTCCAGCTCGTCGCGGCGCCCAGCCGGCAGCTCCGGCCGCTCCAGGCATGCCCGTTCGATCCAGAGGCGGCCCAGCGCCGCCGAGAGCAGCGAGTCGGCCAGGCCGCGTTCGCCATTGCCGAGCAGCGCTTCCGCAAGCTGCTGCAG
>JACQFU010000565.1 GCA_016199905.1 Candidatus Wallbacteria bacterium | reverse complement strand
TGGCCGTCTCGTGGCCGAACCGCGGCAGCACTACGAGTTTCTGCGTCATTCGGAGAACCCGAGCTTTCCTGGGTTGAGGATGTCGTTGGGGTCGAGGGCCTTCTTGATCTTCTTCAGCATGTCGAGGCCGGATCCTAACTGCCGGCCCATGAAGGCGGCCTTGCTCATTCCGACCCCGTGGTGATGCGAGAGCGTGGCGCCCGAGGCCAGCGCCGTCTCCATCGCCAGTCGCCAGACTTCCTCGTAGAGCGCCTCGGTGGCCGTCTCGTCGCCGCCCTTGCCGGCGAAGGTGAAGTAGATGCTGCAGCCTTCGACATAGGCGTGGGAGAAGTGGGCCATCACGACGACCTTGCCCGCGAGCGCCTGGCGCACATTTCTGTAAAGAGTCGGAAGATGATCCCAGGTGGAGGCGACCTCGAAGGTGTCGACGAAGTACCCCTCTTCCAGCAGGGGCGACTGCCGGTAGCTGACGTCGTAACGGTGTTCCCACCAGTGCTTGCCCGGCTCGGGCCCCAGATCGCGTCCTCCGAGGCCGGCGCACAGCTCCAGCGCAAGCGACTCCTCCAGGCGCGTCAGCTCCCCCGGCCCCTCGAACGCGAGCACGAGCAGGCAGCTGCCCCCGAGCATTTTTTCGAAGAAGCCGACCAACTCGGGCCAGGCCAGCATGCGGTACTCCACGCTTTTCTGGACCTTCGACAGGAAGGCCGCGAAACCCTTCTTTTCCTTCTGCTTGGATTTGCCGCCGACGATGAACGTATCCAGCTCGTCGTAGAGGCGCACGGCGGCCGGGCGCAGCTCTTTCTGGAGGATGAGCCGGATCGCCTCCATCCCGCCCTCGATGTCGTTGAACATCACGCCGCGGAAACGCCGGGACTCGGGCACTCGATGCAGGCGCATCGTCCCCTCCGTGATGATGCCGAGAGTGCCTTCGCTGCCGACCAACAGCTGCAGCAGATCGGGGCCCGTGGCATGACGCGGTGCGGCACGGGTCTCGTACACTTCTCCGCTTGCCAGCACGGCCTTCAGGCCGATGACCATATCCTCGATCTTCCCGTAACGGGTGGAGAGCTGTCCCGCCGAGCGAGTCGCCAGGTAGCCGCCCAGGGAAGAGCAGTAGATGGAGGAGGGAAAGTGGCCCATCGTGAAGCCGCGCGCGTTGAGGTGGGTCTCGAGCACCTGGCCCAGGATGCCGCCCTGCGCGCGCACCAGCATCGATCGCTCTTCCAGCGACAGGATCGACGACATCCGCTTGAGGTCCACCATAACGCCGCCGTGAACGGGGACGGTGCCGCCACAAACGCCGCTTCCGGCGCCGTAGGGGACCAGCGGCACCCGAAGCCTGTTGGCCATCTCGACCAGACGCACCAGCTGCTGCTCCGCGGTCGGCCAGACGACCCAATCGGCGGGATAAGGAACTCGTCCCTGCCGCATCCAAAGATGGCCGCGGGGCCAGAGGTCGCGGCTGTAGGCGATGCGCTCTTCCACCCTGCCCGAAACGGCCCCCTCGCCGAAGATCGCCAGCAGTTCCTTCTCGAGGCCCCCGTCGTGAATGCGCGGCCGCAGCGTCAGGGTGGGGAGGCTCACGGTCCCTCCGCGGCCTTCGCCGCCGGGGTGGCAGCGCGCACGGCGAACTCGAGAATGGCCCGGGCCGCGTCCAGCTTCGCGATTCGCTCGATCCACTTGATGCCCGGCGACGCGTGGACGCCCGTGACAAAGAAGCCCTTCTCCCCCTCTTGCAGGTCTACGCCCGCGACTCCCAGCCCCAGGACTGCGGTTGCCTTGCAGGCAATCTGCTCGATCTCGGCATCCACCGCGACTATTTCGCCGCCTATGCGCTTGTGGATATCGGCTCGGAACACTCCCGCCAGCGGCGGACGGCGGATGGCGCCCAGCACGCGTCCATCCACGACGAACACGCGGACGTCGCCGCGCTCCCGGCCGGTCAAGTACTGCTGGAGCATGATGTTCTGTCCCAGCTCCCAGAGCGTCTCCAGGGTCGACTCGGCGGCCTGGAACGAGTCGGCCAGGATGGCGCCGATCTCCAGGTTGGCCTTCAGCAGCTTCAGCACTACGGGCGTCCCCCCCACCATCCCGAGCGCTTCCTTGAGTCGCCGAGGCGAACGCAGCATCACGGAGCTGACGACGGGGACTCCCGCGGCAGCCAGAAGTTGCAGCGAGCGGATGCTGTCCAGCGCCCGCGAGATGGCCAGGGAGCGGTTCACGACCGGGACGTTCATCAGCTCGAACTGCTCGATGACGGCGAGCCCGTAGCCCCAGGTCGACGTCGAGACGCGCCCGAGCAGCAGTTCGGGCAACGGCAGGGGCTTGGAATCGTAGAAGACCTCCGGCCCCTTGTCGGCAAGCAGCAGCGTGCACTTGAGGGGATCGAGCACGGTCAGCTCATGCCCCATCAAGTTGGCAGTCTTGACGAAGCGTCGGGTCGTGTACGCGTTCCTGCGACGCGCAAGGAGGTATATGTGCACGGTCGACTCCGGCTGGCGGCGGGCCGCAGGACGATATCACGCCGAAGCCCCGGACTCAATGGCAATCGTGAGCGGCCGGCGAGCTGTCGATGGACCGGGAAGGTCCGTCGGGGCATGTTTGTTGACTCGGCATTCCCCTCAAGCTACACTCCAGCCGGCCGGCATGCCTTGCCGGCGATCACTGCGCAGGGCGCGTTTCAGGAGGATGGTCCGAGAGATGCAGAACTGGCAAAAGCTCCAGTACTTCCGCAAGTCGGAACTCCAGGCCATTCGCGACGAGCAGCTTCACCGCTTCGTCAACCACCAGCTCTATCCCTTCAGCGCTCACTATCGCCAGCTGTTCCAGCGCGACAAGATCGATCCGCGCAAGATCCGCAAGGCCGGCGATCTGCGCCACGTCCCCTTCTCCTCCAAGGAAAGCCTGCTGTCGACTCCGGAGGAACCGCAAAAGTCGCTCGATTTCGTCCTGAAGCCCGACGCGGACCTGATCCGCCAGTACTGGCCTCTGGAGTGGAAACTCTGGCTGGGTCTCAAGCAACTCACCAAGGGGCCCAAGTGGGTGCAGGACTACCTCGGACTGGAGTTCCGCCCCATCTTCCTGACGGCGACGACCGGGCGCACCTACCAACCCGTGTCGTTCCTCTACACACACCACGACATCCTCAACCTGCGAGAAGCCGGCGCCCGGCTGCTGGATATCTTCAGCGTGAAGGCGGGCGCGAAGATGGTGAGTCTCTTCCCTTACGCGCCACATCTGGCGTTCTGGGCGGTGGTCTTCGGCGCGATGGAGGCCGGCGTGCTGGCGGTGTCGACCGGCGG
>JACQFU010000549.1 GCA_016199905.1 Candidatus Wallbacteria bacterium | reverse complement strand
TTTCAGTCTCCGCCCAATGTTAGACCCAAGCTCAACCCGCAGCGGTTTGGCCGGCTAGCCAGGAGACTCCGGCTAGGTCGGAAGCTTGTCTGTCGCCCTAACCCAGATGTCCCTGGACGCCAAGAAGCTCGAGAAGATCGAACTGCAGTTGTTGCTGGAGACGGTCTACCAGACCTATGGTTACGACTTCCGCCAGTACGCGCCGGCGTCTTTGAAACGCCGGCTCTGGAAACGTCTGCGGGAAGAGAAGCTGCGCACGCTCTCGGGGCTGCAGGAACGCCTGCTCCACGACGGTGACTGCATGGAGCGGTTGTTGAAGGACCTCTCGATCAACGTGACCGAGATCTTCCGGGACCCGCCCTTCTATTGCGCGTTTCGGACCAAGGTCGTTCCGGCGCTGCGAACCTACCCCTTCGTACGCATCTGGCATGCGGGCTGCTCCACGGGCGAAGAGGTCTACTCGATGGCCATCCTGCTCAGCGAAGAAGGCTTGCTCGAGCGCGCGCGCATCTATGCGACCGACTTTTCCGAGGCGGCCCTCGCCCAGGCCCGCAAGCGCATCGTGCGGCTGGAGCACATGAAAGAGTTCACCCAAAACTATCTGGCCGCCGGGGGCACCCGGGACTTTGCGGATTACTATACCGCCCGTTATGAGGGCGCTCTCTTCGACAAGGAGCTGATGGAGCACGTCGTCTTCTCGCAGCATAATCTGGTCACGGACGGCTCCTTCAACGAGTTCAACGTCATCCTCTGCCGCAACGTGATGATCTACTTCGACAGGGCACTGCAGGCCCGCGTCCACGAGTTGCTCTACGACAGCCTTTGCGTCCTGGGCATCCTTGGACTGGGCGAGAAGGAAACTATCCATGGAATGCCCTTCGAGGACCGCTACGAGTGCCTCGACGCCAGGGAGAAGATCTATCGCAAAGTGCGATAGGGATTACGGCCTGGTGGTCGTCGGCGCCTCCTGGGGTGGCGTGGCTGCCCTGAGCAAGCTCCTCGGAGCGTTGCCGTCGCACTTCGGGTTACCCGTGGCGATCGTCCAGCACCGCCGCAAGCACGCCGAGGACACGCTGCGACAGGTCTTGCAAAGCCGCTGCAAGCTGCAGGTGAAGGAACCCGAGGACAAAGAGCCGATCCGGCCCGGAACCGTCTACGTGGCGCCGGCGGCCTACCACCTGCTGGTCGAAGACGGCCATTTCTCGCTCTCGACGGAGGCAAAGGTCTGGCACAGCCGCCCGTCCATCGACGTGCTCTTCGAGTCGGCGGCTGACATTTTCTGCGAACGGCTGGTGGGCATCCTGTTGACCGGGGCCAACCCGGACGGCGCGGAGGGGCTGGCACGCATCCAGCAGCGAGGCGGTCTGTGCCTGGTGCAAGACCCGGAGAGCGCCGAGAGCCGCGTCATGCCCGATGCAGCCCTTGCTCTTCTGGACCCCGATCACGTCCTACCGCTCGAGGAACTCGCAGACCTGCTGGCCCGTCTGGACGCTCAAAACCTGCCGTCCGCGTAACCCTCAGTCCGGCTCCTGGCGGGCCCGGTCGCCCGTGCGCCGACGCTCCGAGAGCAGGCGAGACTTGGCCTCCAACTCGTCGTTGGCCGTGCGCAGTTCCTCCTGTTGGGCCTGCATCTCCTCGGATTGCGCCTGCAGTTCCTCGGATTGGGCCTGAAGGCGTTCGGTGAGAAGCTGGGATTCTCGCAGCAGCGTCTCCGTACGCATTCGCGACATGATGCTGTCGAGTGCGATGGCCAACGTCTGGGCGACTCGCTCCAGGAGGATGTCGTGAATGGGCCTGAAATCGGAGAAGCTGGCCAGTTCGATCACAGCCGTGACCACGCCTTCGAAAGTCACCGGCACCAGGGCGAGCGTGGCCGGGCTTGCCTCGCCCAATCCCGACGAGATCTTGAGGTAGGATCTCGGTACCGAGTGGAGCCGGATCTGCTTGCCCTCATGAGCGCACTGGCCCACAAGGCCTTCCCCCAAATCGAACTGCACGGCCGTCGTGTCCTTGTCCTTCAGCGCATAGCTTCCTCGCAGAACGAAAACAGGCCTGCCGTCGCGCTCGTCGCGCACGTAGAGCGCCCCCAGGCTGGCCTCGGCCAAGGGCGCCAGCTCCCGGATGGCTTTTTCCGACGCGATGTTGATGTCCCGCTCGCTCTGCAGCATCTCCGTCATGCGAGTCAGGTGAGTCTTCAACCAGTCTCGTTCCTCGAGCTGCTTGGTCTGCTCCACCAGCTCCGCGGCGGTGGCCTTCAGTTCCTCCTCGGCTTTGCGGCGCTCTTCGGCTTCGCGAGTGAGCACGTCATTGGCGCGTTTGGCCTCGTCGGCCAGTCTCCGGGCCTCTTCTTCCCTTTCCTTGAGCCCCTGCATGGTCTGATCGATGGCCGCGGCCATCTGGTCGAAGGCCTGCGACAGCAGCCCAATCTCATCGCCACGGTCCAGTCCGCTTCGCACGCTGCGATCGCCGGCCGCCAATCGCGTCGCCGCCACCGCAAGAACATTCACAGGCCCAGTGATGCTCCGGCCGACAAACCAGACGAAACCCGACGAGAGCAGCACGGCCAGCAGAGTCAGCGAGGCCGACAGGTGCAGCGTGTGCTTGTAGTCGTCGACGCGGCGCTGGATCATGATGTCGTTGGCGTTGATGCAGACGTCGAAGAGCTTGGAGGTCACCTCGAGCAGCTTCTCCCCGGCCTGCTGGTAGCGCTCCGGCGTGACCGTGCCCCAAGCAGGCGCCGCCGTCTGACTCGCGGCCAGGACCCGGGCCAGGCGGATCAATTCTCGCGCCTGCAGTTCGTAGGACGCCATCGCCGGGGGGTAGTACTGCTGCACCTCCTGGGTCACTCCCAGGAAGTTCACGTCTTCGCTGACGACGCGATCGGCGTCGACCTTGAGATGCTCCAGATCCGACTGTTCCAGCAGGGACGCATCGGTGGCAAAAGCGATCCGCTCGTCGCCCCCAAGTTCAGACTTGCCCAAGGCTATCTCCGCCGACGCCATCATCTCCTGGATGCGGTCGTAGGTCTGCGGCAACGTCAGCAGCGTCATGTCCATCGTGTAGTACGTGTCGAGATCGGGGTCGAGAATCAGGTTGGAGGTGTCGCCCACGTGGGAGATCAGCTCCCGGACGTCGGCAAGCAGATGTTTGTGCTTCTCGGTGGACTGCGCCAGCGTGGTGCCCGCGGCGGCTGTGAGACTCTTGAGCTCGACCCACTCGCTCTTCAACACGTCGAAGGTCAGGTGGCCGCGCTTGCGCTTGCTCAAGCCATCCGGCGTCGTTTGCAGGAACTCCTTGAGCTGCAGGTCCTTTTGGGCGAGGCTCTCGAAGGCTGCGTCGAGTTTTGTCTCGAGATCGGTGAGCTCGCCACGGCGTTCGGGGTGGCCGCGCATCAGCGACTGTGCCCGCAGCCGGTGCTTCGCCAGGAACTCCAGGATCTGTTCGCTAATGCGCTGATGTTCGTTGCCGTAGAGCTCGTTCTGATTGAACGCAATGCTCTTGTCGATGTTTTGGACCATCAGGACCAGCATCACCCCGAAGGGCAAGCTGAACGCAAAGCCGATCAGGGCCAGTCGGTACTTGAGCTTGAGTCTTGAGAACATGCGTGGACCTCGACAGCGGTGACTGTAACACGTGTCCTCAGTCACCGCACGTGTTTGGGAACGCCTGGCACCCGTGTTCATTCGGCGAGTATCCGGTAGATCGGGACTGGGTGCTCGACGTTCTTGAGCCGCACGGGCTCGAGCGGTTCGCCACGGAAGGCGTGCCTCACGCGGTTGTAGGTTTCCGCGCTCACGTGGATGTCCTCGGGGCCGGTGGTCCCCTCGATACGGCTTGCGAGATTGACGGTGGCCCCGACGGCCGTGAAGTCTTTGCGGGCGGGGCTCCCGATGTTGCCGACCACTGCCGGGCCCGTGTGGATCCCGATCCCCATCGACAGAGCCGGCCGGCCCGCGCCGCGGGAAGCGTTCAGTTCCTGGAGGGCCTCCTGCATCCCGGCCGCTGCGCAGACGGCCAGGATGGGGTCCTCGCTGCGGGCTACCGGCACGCCCCAGAGTGCCATCACCGCGTCTCCAATGAACTTGTCCAGCATGCCGTCGTTCTGATGGACGACGGCGACCATCCGGGCAAAATAGTCAATCACCCGCCAGGAACATGGGAATCGGCTTAACGATGCCGCATGATGGGCTCAGGAGGTGGTTGCGATGGCCCACGCCTGGCCCGTTGCCTCGAAGTTCTCGCGGTTGGAGTTGAGCGTCCTTGCCCCCCGTTGCCTCTTCTGCGCAGAGGAGAC
>JACQFU010000548.1 GCA_016199905.1 Candidatus Wallbacteria bacterium | reverse complement strand
GTCAGGTCGTCAGCGATCTCGCCTGTGCCGATCGCGCAGAACCGATCGGTGTTCGGCTTCTCGGTCTCTCGCCCTCTTCCCTGGCCGACGTCACGGTCTCGTGGATATCGCCTGGGGGCCGGGAGCACGAGATGTTCTCCTGGCTGCCGGTCCCCTCCGGGATCGAGTTCCAACTGGCCGAACGGTGGGTTCGCGCGGTGCGAGTGCGACTGCCGAGATCCGACTTCGACGGTCTTCGGAGCGCCGGGATCCAGATCGGAGCGCGCAGTTACTGGTTTACGCGCGCGGAGTTGCTCGACAGATGGACGCGGATCGATCTTCCACCCCCCGGGCCGGGTGGCAAAGAGTTCCTTGCCCTGGAAACACCTCCTCCTCGGGCATCGTCGACTTCATGGTGGACGCCGCAGAGTTACCTCCTCAATTGGCGGGTGTCCGAGGGGGTGTTCACTTCCGCGATCCGCTGGCCGGCGAGCTGTGCGCTGCTGTTGCTAGCTCTCTCGGGCCTCTGCTGCCGGTCGGGACGCAACGAGCGAGCGATGGGCTGGCTGGAGAGATTCCTCGGAATCGGCAGCATGACGGCCAAAGACGCCCCGGTCTCTTCCGTAGGACGGATCGTTTGGCTGATGGCCGGCCTCATCCTGATGTGCGCCACGCTCCTCCGGCTGGAAACCGCAGATCCGTACTTCTTCACGCGGGGCGACAACAGAAACGAGTTTGCGCCGAGCATCGTCTACGGTTGCCGGGCCGCCGCCCGGGAGAGGCTGCCGGCTTGGAATCCCGGCGAGATGCTCGGATCGCCCTCGATCGATCTCGGCAATCGTGCCCTCACGTATCCCTTCACCTACATCTGTTACGGCATTGCGCGAGGCCTGCTGCACGACGAGTACAGGACCCTCGAGGTCTGGGCGTGGTTCCATCTGCTGCTCGGGTACGTCGCGACCTTCGCCTTCGCCAGCCTGGTCGGCCTGCGTCCGGGGTTGGCGGCGTCCGCTTCGCTCTCCTTCGCTCTCTGCGGATACTTCGCGGTGCTCGGGCGCAGCTGGATGAGCGTTCCTCCCATAGCGCTTTGGCTTCCGCTCTGGATGCTCCCCCTGGCCGTTCTCCAACGGCGAGAGCCCGGACCGGCCTGGGTCGCGCTCACCGGCCTTGTCATGGGACTCTCCTTCCACGCGGGCAACGCTCAGTTCTGGGCCTACTATGCGCTTCTGTTCGGGTTCGCAGCGGCACTGATGGCGGCCACACGACGCGAACTGCGGCGCCGGCTGCTCCGCGTCGTCCCGGCCTTCGTTTTGGGCGTTGCGCTGGCCGCCCCACTTCTCTGGCCGCAGCTCGCGTGGAGCCGGCGGTTGTCTCGTATGGGAGGGCTGGGAGGAGGAGCCCTGGACTATGCGCCGCGGCTGCTGATGCCCAGTCCGATCGTCGACGCCTGTCTCCCGGACGCCTTCAGCATCCGGGCCGACAGGTACGGGGACCAGTTCTACTCGGGCACGCTCTTGACCGGGATGGGCGCTCTGGCGATGGCGGCATTGATTGGAGCGATGCTCGCTTTCGAGAACGGTTCGACCGTGCTCGGCCAAAACGGTTGGGCAGCGTGCGCTCTCCTGACCCTCTTGCTGGTGCTCGGAGACCGCGGGTTCCTCTGGGCTCCCATGTCCCTGTTGCCCGGCTTCTCGATGTTCACGCTGCCGCTGAAGCTCATCCCCTACTTCACGTTCTTTGCGGTCGTCAGTGGCGGCCTGGGACTGGAACGGGTCCTTGCGCCGGCCCCGCGCGGGCCCCTCCTCGAGACGCTGGTATTTCTGGCGGTCGGAGCGCTGCTGTTCCACCACTGCGGCCTGGGGCTGAACGCGAAGGACAAGATCCCGCTGCCCTACCCTCCGCTGGAGGAGCTCCTGCAAGCCAAGGCGCCTGCCGCAGTCCTCGACGCGACGCAACGCGTGCTGCCGCTGGCCCAGGGTTTCGACGCGTCGGCGGACAACCTATGGAGTTTTTCGTACTCATTGCCGATTCACTACGGCTTGTACTCCGTCGACGGCTACGATCCTCTGGTCTGGGCCTCGCCTGAGAACCTCCGCGTCATCAAACGGATGCAGAGGGAGCCGATCGCCGCCGCTCGGGCCTACGGCGTGAAGTGGGCGCTGCATCGCCGCACGTACGCTCCTCCGAACATCACGGCCGATCCGACCAATCCCCTGGACATGCACGCCGGCATGCTGGATTCGCCGAACCTGCTGGCGCTGGTTCAACGTCGCGGTCGACGCATCGTGCAGTTGCCGCAGGTCGACGTCTGGGAACTGCCCGATCCGGATCCGCTGGCATTTGCGCCGATTCAGCCTTTGACTCGGCTGCCGGTCGCCTTCGACTGCAACGGAGCCGTCGTGGACACTTCCAAGCTCGGCGCCAGCGCTACCGTCGTGGTCAACGTGCTCGGGCACCCGAACCTCCGGGCGTTCGGCGACGGAACCGAGTTGCCGCTCGAGCTCGACGACTGGGATCGCGTCTGCGTCCGAGTTCCTGCCGGCCTCAGATCTCTGAACGTTCGCTACGTGCCGCCCTTCGGAAACGGCGTTGCCCTCGGCGTCTTCCTGGCTATCCTCGCACTCGGCGCGGCTCGGCTCCTGGACCGCTGGAGTCCCTTGGCCGTTCAGGCTGCCTCAATACCCCGGCCTTCCGATTCTCCTCTCAGCTGACCGCCTCCCCAGGCTCCACTCGTCATGGTCTTCACCACCCACCTGTTCGTCTTCTACTTCCTGCCGCTCACGCTGCTCGTCTACTACTTCGAGCCGAAGCGGCTCCGGACGCTGACGTTGGTGCTGGTCAGCTACCTCTTCTATGCCTGGGCAAGCCCGGCGTGGGCTCTGCTGATGTTCTTCAGCACGGTGGTCGACTATGTCTGCGGTCTCGTGCTGGTGCGACTGTCCGGCCTGCCCGACGAGGACGGACAGCTCGCGGTGCTGCCCAGGGGAGAGCCGAGGAGCCCGGGTCAAACGATCGCCTTGGCTGTCTCGATCGCTTCCAACGTCCTGCTCCTGGGTTTCTTCAAGTACTTCGACTTCGCGGTGGCGAACCTCAACCAGCTGCTCGACTGGACCGGCAACGGTTCGCATGCTTTGCAATTCATACACGTCGCCTTGCCCGTCGGGATCTCGTTTTACACGTTTCAGTCGATGAGCTACGCGATCGACGTCTACCGCGGCGACGCTCGAGCGATGCGGAGCCTGGTCGATTTCTGCTGCTTCGAGACGCTCTACCCGCATCTGGTCGCGGGCCCGATCGTGCGCTATTCCGTGCTTGCCGATCAGATACGGGAACGCTCGCATTCCTGGGAGAAGTTCGCTCGCGGCATCGCTTTCTTCAGCTGCGGAATGGCCAAGAAGATCCTGATCGCCAATCCTCTGGGGGCCGTCGCGGATCAGATGTTCGGCAACAGCGGTCTGCGCTGCGGCGATTCGTGGTACGGCCTGTTCTCGTACTCGTTTCAGATCTACTTCGACTTCTCCGGCTACTCGGACATGGCTGTCTGCCTCGGCCTGATGATCTGGTTCTGTCTCATCAAGAACTTCGATTCGCCCTACTGCGCCGACAGCATCACGGACTTCTGGAGACGCTGGCACATCAGCCTCTCGACCTGGCTCCGAGACTATCTGTATGTCCCGCTCGGCGGCAACCGGCTGGGGCCCCGTCGCACGTACGTCAATCTGATGGTCGTGATGCTGATAGGCGGGCTCTGGCACGGCGCCTCGTGGAACTTCGTGATCTGGGGCGCGTTCCACGGGTTCATGCTTGCCCTGGAGCGCTACCAGGGGAAGACGAGCGCCTACAGCCGGCTGCCGCGTTCTCAGCGCGTTGGCGCGACCTTCCTGCTCGCCAGCCTGGCCTGGGTGTTCTTCCGGGCCGAAACCCTCGGCGGGGCCTTGACGTACCTCGCGATGTTGCTCGGCTTCTGTCACCCCTGCGCGGCGTCCCCGGTTCGGGCCGTGCTCGTCTACACGCCATTCCACCTGATTGTCTTCACGGTCGCCGCGCTGCTGGTTTGGACCGCGCCTCAGTCGTGGGACTTCACGCGCGACCTCTCGCGGCCCAAGATGGGCTTCCTGCTGGCTCTCCTGGCGATGAGCGTCTCGATGATGTGGACGCAGTCGTCCAACCCGTTTCTCTACTTCCGCTTCTGAAAGGATACTTTGAGTCTTCACGAGGCAGATGCCGCCGCTCGCAGAGATCTGGAGAGCACGTCCGTGTCCCGGGATTCGGCCATGCGGTTCTGCCAGCTCACCCTCGTGCTGCTGTATGCCGTATCGATGTACCAGCTGGCCGTGGAGTTGGCGCTTCACCGGCGGCCTCGCGTGCTGGAGCTGTTCGACACGATGCCCACGGCCGCCAGCCTCAAGACCTTCGAGCGCAACCTTCAGACGGTATCCCTGTCGCGGCAGACGATCGGCGCAGCGACCCGGCGAGCGCTCGCGGACTGGCTTGGCTTCGCCGGCTCGGATCTGGTCCTCGGAGTCGATGGTTGGCTGTTCCACGGTCCGGGAGTCCGGTATGTGACCGGCCCCGGAATCCTGGATGCGTCCCGCCAATCGGCCCACATCGAGGACGAGCCGGACTTCGTTCCGGATCCGCGGCCAGCCATCTTTCGGTTCAATCGCGACTGTAAGCAGGCGGGGGCTGTACTCGTGCTGCTTCCCATCCCGGATAAGTCGATGGTGCAGCCCAGGCAGCTCGGTGTCACCTCGGAGATCTCTGCGCGGCCGTACTGGGCCAACAACACCGGATTCGACCGCCTGGTCGCGGAGCTGCGCGCCGGCGGTGTGGAGGTCTACTTCCCGTCACTGAGTCCCGCGGGGGACGGGAAAATCTACTTCTTGCGCCAGGACTCTCACTGGACCCCGGAGGCGATGGACACTGCCGCGCGCGACGTGGCCGCAATGCTGGTCGCCAAGAAGTTCCTGGAGCCCGGCAGGCCGGGAGCGGGCTTTCGGATGGAGCCGCGGACCTTGACGGCCGCGGGCGATCTTCCGGGCCTGGGCAGCCTGACCGCCGGTTGCAAGCTGTATCGCGAGCAAACGATCGTCGTCCAGCGCGTGCTGGATCGCGTCACGGGCAAGCCGTGGGCGCCGGACGAGAAGGCCGACGTCTTGCTTCTGGCCGACAGCTTCACGGGCGTCTTCTCCGACCAGATCTATTGGGGCGACGCCGCCGGGTTTGCGGAACACCTGTCCTGGCATCTCGGACGGGGGCTTGCCACCATCGTCGGCAACGGCTTCGGCGCCTGGAAGGCGCGCGCCGAGGTCGTCAAGCAGCCGGAACTTCTGAAGGGGAAGAGGCTCGTGCTTTGGGAATTTGCCGTCCGCGAGCTCATCGCCGAGAGCTGGCCCGTGCTGCCGATCCCGAACCGACCTCCGTCCGGTTCCGGGCGGTGACAGGAATTGTGAGAGGCGGCGGTCATCGGGCCGGCTCCGAGTCGCTTCGTTCGATGGCTTCTCGCAGTTCGCCGAACAGGACCGCCAACCGCGGAAGCGTGTAGTGGGCGTTGAGACCGCTCGGGTTCGGGAGCACCCAGACGCGCGCGCCCTCCAGCGTTTCGGGCTGCAAACCGACGGCGGCCCTGGACAGCGCAAACGCGCCGCGATAGGCCCCGATGCCGAGGAACGCCACCCATCGAGGGCGGAAGACGCGGAGCTTCCTTCGGAGCTGCTCGCCGCCTTCACGTAGCTCCTCTCGCGTCAGGTCGTTTTCGGTCGGAGACGAGCGGGAAACGACGTTCGTCATTCCGATGCCCAGCGCCAGCAGCGACTCGTCTTCGAAGGGCGAGTACAATCGCGGCGTGAAGCCGCCGGCGTGGAGCGCAGGCCAGAAGCGGTTTCCGGGCCGCCCGAAGTGATGGCCCACGGCGGCCGTGTAGAGCCCCGGGTTGATCCCGACCAGCAAGAGCTTCAACCCTGGC